>NZ_JAXGFQ010000006.1:0-159749 GCF_051020825.1 Moorella naiadis (nom. illeg.) | reverse complement strand
CAGCCGCATCTGCTCCCCTATGACCCTGGTATAACTCAACCGTTAAATCCCCGCGGCCTGCGGCGGTGCCACTGCCAGGCTGTAGCAATGATGTCCTCCAGTTCGGTATGCCCCGCCCGCGGGCTACAAACGGTAACCAGAGACTTTTCGTTGCCAACAAAAATAAAAAGAGACCTGCGATAATAATTAACAGACCCAGGCCTTTATGTTTTAGTGCTTTCATATTGTGGTGAACAGTATACAACCTACCCCACCTGCACCATTACCTGCCCCTTTTCTACCCTGAAGTCCGGCAGGACCAGGCGCAGGGCTTCGGCTACACCTTTCACGTCGGCGCGCCAGCCGGGCTGGGAGACCAGCCACAGGAAACGCTCCAGCCGGGCGGCGTCGATTTCCTCCGGCCGGGCGATAAAGATCCGCTCATGGGAAGTAGCATTAACTCCCTCCCCGGCCGTCAGGATTTCTTCATAGAGCTTCTCCCCGGGCCGGATGCCGGTGAAGGCGATCTCAATATCCCGCCCTGGCTCATAACCGGACAAGATAATCATACTCCGCGCCAGGTCGACGATCTTTACCGGCTCGCCCATATCCAGGACGAAGATCTCTCCGCCCCGGGACAAGGCCCCGGCCTGGATGACCAGCTGCACCGCCTCGGGAATGGTCATAAAGTAGCGGGTCATCTCCGGGTGGGTCACCGTCACCGGGCCGCCGGCGGCGATCTGGCGCTGGAACAGGGGCACCACACTGCCCCGGCTGCCTAGGACATTGCCGAAACGCACAGCGGCGAAGCGGGTTTTACTGCGCCGGGCTATCTCCTGGACCACCATTTCCGCCACCCGCTTAGAGGCGCCCATGATGCTCGTCGGGTTAACGGCTTTATCCGTGGAAATGAGGATAAAAGCCTGGCTCCCGTACCGGTCCGCGGCCCGGGCGACCACCCTCGTACCCAGGACGTTATTCTTGATGGCCTCCGGGGGGTTCATCTCCATCAACGGCACATGCTTGTGGGCGGCGGCGTGAAAGACCACCGCCGGTTTATATATACGGAAAAGCTGATCTATTGCCGCCTCATCTTTGACATCGATAACGGCCTGGGTGAGGCTGAGGTCCGGGCAGGTACGGCTTAATTCTTGGTGGATTTCATAGATACTGTTCTCACCGTGGCCCAGCAAAATCAACCGCGCCGGGCCAAAGGAGGCCACCTGGCGGCAAAGTTCCGAGCCAATGGAGCCGCCGGCGCCGGTCACCAGGACCACTTCCCCGGCCAGATAGCCGGCCATGGCCGCCAGGTCCACCTGGACCGGCTCCCGGCCCAAGATATCTTCGATCCTTACCTCGCGGATGGGGTCCACCTTAACCGTGCCATCCAGAAGGTCATACATCCCCGGCACGATACGTAAAGCGGCGCCGGTGCCGTGACAGATTTCCACGATCTCACGGATCACCTTGCCCCGGACGGAGGGCATAGCGATGACGATTTCCCCGACATTTAATTCTTCCACCAACCGGGGAATATCTTCCCGCTTCCCCAGGACAGGCAGCCCCAGCAGGCTGCGTCCCTGCTTGGCCGGGTCATCATCAACAAAACCGACCGGTTTCGCCCCGCTACCATTGTCATTGCCGTTACTACTATGGTTGCGGTATTCACGGGCCACCATGGCGCCGGCATCACCAGCACCGACGATCAGCACGGCTCGTCCACAATTACGCGCTACCGGGAAGCGATACTCGCGGAAAAGGCGCCAGGAAAGGCGGGAAAGACCCACCAGGGCGATAATTAAGATCGTCCACAGCACAAAAATACTGCGCGGCAGGGGAAAGGTACCGCCGACCATGCGGAAATAGGCCAGGGAAACGCTGGCCATGGAGCCAGCCAGGGTGGCTGTGACAATGGCCACCAGCTCGTTGATGCTGGCATACTGCCAGAGGCGATTGTAAAGACGGAAAAAATAAAAGGAAGCTATGTAAATACAGGTGGCAAAGGGAGCTATTCTTAAAGCGTCGTTTATGTAGGCAGGTTTGATAACGCCGTCGAAACGCAGCCACAGGGCCAGAAATAAAGCCAAATTGACAGCTACGGCATCTATCGCCATCAAGGCCAGGTTGCGGACAATCCTGTTCACGGCCTCTCCCTCCCCGGCTGTTTAGATTAAGGCCTCGGCTAGGGTTGACGCTACATAATCAACCTCTGCCGCCGTTAAATTATTATGAAAGGGAATGGCAATACTCGTCCGGCCGAAAGCCTCCGTTACCGGAAAATCGCCTTCGCGATAACCGAACTGGGAACGGTAGAAGGGCTGCAGGTGGATGGGGGTGAAATAGGGACGGCAGCCGATGCCAGCATCCTGCAAGTGCTGCATAACACGATCGCGCACCGCCGCCTGTTTATCCGGAGTTAGCACATCAACGCCGACCCGGATCACGTAGACGAACCAGCTCATACGGGTTACTTCCGGCGCTATGTAAGGCAAGCGGATGCCGGGTATCTGCGCCAGTTTCCGGTTATAAAGCTCCGCCACCTGCTGCCTTTTGGCGATAATCTCCTCAATCCTGCCCATCTGCGCTAATCCTAAGGCCGCCGAAAGCTCGTCCAGGCGGTAGTTGTAACCCAGGCGCTCGTGGTTTAACCAGACGCCCCCTTCACCCCGGCCCTGGTTACGCAGGCTGCGGCACAGCCCGGCCACTTGCTCGTCATCGGTGACAACCATACCACCCTCACCAGTAGTAATCTGCTTGTTGGGGTAGAAGGCAAAGACAGCAGCGTCGGCAAAAATGCCGCTGCCCGTTTTTTCGTCCTTGTACTCCGAGCCCAGGGCTTCGCAGGCGTCTTCGATTACCACCAAGCCATGGCGCCGGCCAATGTCCCGGATGACTTCCAGTCGTGCCGGCTGGCCGAAGGCGTCAACCGGTAAAATGGCTTTCGTCCGGGGAGTAATGGCCTCTTCAATAAGATTCGGATCTATATTTCCGGTTTCCGACTCAATATCGACAAAGACCGGCCTAGCCCGCTCATAAAGGATACAATTGCTGGACGCGATAAAACTGAAGGGCGTGGTAATAACCTCATCGCCCTCGCTGATGCCATAAGCCTTGATGAGCAAGTGCAACCCGCTGGTGCCACTGTTTACCGCGATACCATATTTGCGCCCCACATAGCTTGCTACAACCTCTTCAAACGCCATCATCTTAGGCCCCAAGGCCAGAAATGGCGAGCAGAGAACCTTGTTAACCAGATCTATCTCTTTGCTAGTTATATCTGGCCGGGAAAGGGGAACCTGCATTTAGAAAGCGCCTCCATCTGTGTCCTAAACAAGCGTAAGCAGGTCATACAAAGTCTCTATTTTATAATTAACGTTAATAAAACCTTCTTCAGGCTTCGTTTCCTTATATAATCCTTCAAAACGCCTAATCCAGGCAGTTTTGATACCAAGGCTAGAAGGACCAATAAAATCCTTTGCAGGGTTATCACCAATATAACACACATTGCCAGCTTCTACACTATAATAATCCAAGGCTTTTCTAAAAGCATATGGTGAAGGTTTCCAATACTTACGATCCGATCCCAGCTCATCGGTATATAAAATTAACTCCATCCATTTTTCTAATCCCAGGCTTTTTACCTTACGTTTTTGTGCTTCCCAGAAACCATCAGTTATAAGTCCTAAGCGAATACCTATAGCTTTTAATCGTTCTAATATACAAGACACTTCTTCGTATAACGAAATTTGAGGGTTGTGCAGGCGATAACATAATATCATTTCATTTATTATATCCTTTGGTGCCAATCGCGAAATCTTTTGGATAAGCTCCTCTGGATATTTCTCCGGGTGTAATAATAATCCTTCAATAAACCGATCAAAAACCTTTTTTTTATCATATTTAAAAAGCTCCTGCATAGCATTAAAAATCCTGTCCTGCATCTCTTCGGTATCAGCAAGCATCCGGCTGACTGCTCTAAAACCGCTCCATACATATTCTATCTCCGGATATAAAGTATCGTCCAAATCAAAGATAAAAACTTTTAACTCACTCATTTTTTCCACCCGTCTATAGCTCCATTAAAGAATATCCCAAAGGATCATTTTCTAAAGCAATAAAAAAGGCTTCGTCAAAACGACTCATTAATAAACCTCTCTGATACTGGCCAATCCTGGGCTTTACTTTTTCACCCCTTGCCAATGCAATAAGCATTTCAGGGAACTGGGCTCCTGCTGTATCAGCCAGAGGATAACCTCCACCAAAGCGCGGGTTTATTTCCGTAAAGACAGGACCTCCTCCAGTAATAAAACATTGAATGTTTATTGCTCCAAATGGCTTCAATATCTGAACTATTTTTGCCACATAATCATAAAATAGTCCATCATCAACCGTAATACCCCTTTCCACTTCTCCGCCCCGTATTTTTAAACGTTTTCGTGGAACTAATGATAAGAGTCCTCCCTGTCCGTCACCCATAATATCAAGAGTTACTTCCGGGCCAAGAAGCAATTCTTGAATGATAATATCGTTTTCCTTTGAAATATAGAAAGATAATTGATCTCTAGTATCACATTTTATTATCCCTTGACTACTCGATCCACAACGAGGTTTTATAATAACCGGAAAGCTAAGCTCATGTCTTATTAGCTTTTCTTGCACTTCCTCCTCCATAAAAGTTTGGGCAGCAGGAATATTATTAGAAGTAAAAAATTCCCATGTAGCCAATTTGTCATTTCCAATATTAACTGTTTCTGGAGAAGAGATGGCTACGATACAACCTATTTTATAAAAAATATCTTTACTACTGGCCAGCAAAGGCAACTCCGGATCAATTAAAGGTATAACTAAATCGATCTTTTTTTGTTCGCAGATATTAATTAATTCTTCTATATACCTGTCAGATGAGACGCGGGGCAAAATAAATGATTCGTCAGCTTCAATTAAGGTAGGAGCTGTGGAATCACAATCTGCCGCCATTATTTTGCTGCCTTTTAAATTCTCTACAGCACGCCGAAAAGCCCTGAGAAGGGAAACACGCCTTCCGGCAGAGGTTAAAAGTATGTTCATGTTGAGGTATTCCTCCAGCCCGCATGAATAGCTTCAAAAACAGCCTTTCAGCCACACATCTGCCCTGGCCCCTGCGAACCCCGGAACTCGGGCATGGTGGCATGACCGCCGGCGCTGATGCCTTCACGCTTCAACACTTTTATAAGAGTCAACCCCAAGATCTTGAGGTCCAATCCCAGGCTCCAGTTATCCACGTACCAGACATCCAGCTTAAACTTCTCCTCCCAGGTAATGGCATTTCTCCCGTTCACCTGAGCCCAGCCGGTAATCCCCGGCTTCACTTCATGCCGCCGCGCCTGTTCCGGGGTATAGCGGTCAAGGTATTCCATCAATAACGGCCGCGGCCCTACCAGGCTCATTTCCCCTTTTAGAACATTAAACAGCTCCGGCAGTTCATCCAGGCTGGTGGAACGCAAGAAACGGCCCAAGCGGGTCAACCGCATTTCATCAGGAAGTAAAAGGCCCTCAGCGTCCCGCAGGTCCCGCATAGTGCGGAACTTATAAAGAAAAAAAGGATGGCCACGCAGGCCCGGTCTTTCCTGGCGGAATAATACAGGTCCACCCATATTCACCCGCACCGCTAGAGCTATAACTATTATAAAGGGCGACAAAACTACCAGCCCAATGAAAGCCCCCAGAAAATCAAGCAGGCGTTTAAGCCATAATGAACGCATAATTTTTGGTCTCCGGCTCTCCTGTAAGCTCTATGGTCAAATTTCGTTTGACTCCAGGGCATGTGGATGTAGTTTTTCGTCAGGAAAGACAAACTTGTGAATAGTACCCCTGGCGTTTGAATCAGACTAATAATTAATCTTTTTCTCAGTATCAGAGAAATGGATAAATCCGTGTACACAGTCCCTTACCATATTTTGATGATATGACGACTCGTCGAAACCCTCCACCCAAGGCACCCCCACCTCGCCCTGATTTTCTACATCCGCATTACATCTTCCTGCTCAACAAAAGTTTTTCGAGCAACCTTCAAACATCGATCCCGACCTCTGATTTTTCTTCAAATGGGCAGTAATAATCTCGTAGGTTCTTGAAACGGTATAGTTTGCCTCCAAATATCTCCGGCCTGCCTTACCCATCTCCCGCCGTAAGGTCGGGTTGGAGGCGAGACGGTCAATTGCTGACATATACGCATCCAGATCGCCGCTCCGAACCCAGATCCCGCTACCTGATTCACGCAAGACATCCTTCAGGTCAGTATTCGGATCGGTTGCTGCTATTATCGGGATCGCCTCCTCCATATACGCAGTTACCCTCGACGGGAAATTGGGGATTGTGAACCTCGGGTCGAGGAACACCAGCCCGACGTCACACTCCAGTAGCAGTGTATAAAAATCATCCTTGGGCAAGGTTCTGAGCAGTTTTACGTTCCGATACGCTCTTGATTTTAGATGCTGTTCAATGCGATTGTATTCCGTGCCTGAACCGACAATTAGGAAGAAAATATCATTTCTGTTTTGGCCCCTATCGAGAATCTCAAGCAAAAACCCAATCCCCTGGGGGCGACCAAGATTACCGCCGAATATGAAAAGAACAACCTCCTCTGGAATGCCCAGGCTATTGCGGACTGTGGCAGCCCTCCCAGCCCGCCTATCTAAAGGATAGGGTTTGATACTGTTCGGACATTCCTCTACCTTGCTGGAGGGAACGTCTGGGTTATGCGTCAAGACGTACTTAACATTTGCGGCGGACATACAACCTATAAAATCGGATGCCGCGTAAAGTTTCTTTTCCTTATATCGAAAGTAGCGCCAGATTAAGGACCCTTTTCTCAGCATACCTAAATCAACTGCATTTTGCGGGAAAATATCTTTCAATAAGAGATAAGACATACAGCCATCCCGGCGCTTTACATACCTGACTACTTTCTCGAAGGTAACTGGGGGCGTCGAGTAAACTACCAGGTCAAATTTCACATTGTGTAACCATGCATTAATGGCACGGATAAACTGAAGTTCTAGGAGGAGCATGGAGATCCCCTTTTCGACCACAGTCGATTGGGTAAGATTGCCTGTTCTCACGCGAAGTACGCCAATTCCGTCCTCTAAAGCAAACCTGGTGGCTTCATTGGTACGTCGCTCTGCAGGGCATACAACGTAGACCTCATCCCCACGATCTCGAAACTCGCGCAGGAGGTCTGTATAGATGCCATGTTCCGAGATACTTCCTAGTTTAGCTATCGTCAAAAAGAGCACTCGCATTGCATAACCACCAGTCCTTTACGCTATCGCCTACCCTGGCCCAATTCTCATCATTTATTTAACCCGGGACTTCCGCCATACAAATTCATCAACGATCTTCGTGTAACTCTGGATCAATTTAACCACCTTAACCGATACATTCTCATCACGGTAGTCAGGAGGGAGTATGGCTTTCTCTCCATTTTCCCACATAGCACGGCATAGCTCAACTGATTGCACAATGTCCTGTTCACTGATACCGCCCACGACGATTGTACCTTTATCTAAAGCCTCAGGTCGTTCGGTTGAAGTCCTTATCAGCACTGCGGGGAAACCGAGTATAGCCGCTTCCTCTGACAGCGTCCCGCTATCTGACACTACGCAATAGGAATTTAGCTGCAGCTTGTTGTAATCGAAGAAACCGAATGGCTTTAGTTGCCTTATCAACGGATGGAATTTGAAACCTCTCTCCTCTATGCGTTTCCATGACCGCGGGTGCGTGGAGTAGACTAGAGGCATTTGGTATCGTTCAGCCACACAGTTGAGCGCTTGCATAAGAGAAAAGAAGTTCCCTTCGTCATCAATATTCTCCTCACGATGCGCAGAGACAACTATGTATTTACCGGGCTTAAGACCCAGTTCGTCCAGCACCTTGCTGTTCTGGATCTTCCCCATGTTCTTATGGATTACCTCTGTCATGGGCGATCCAGTGACGAATATGTGTTCCTTCCTTATACCCTCGGAAAGTAGATATCTGCGGCTGTGCTCAGTATACGGCAAGTTTATGTCACTGATATGATCAACAATCCTGCGATTTATCTCTTCCGGCACATTTTCGTCAAAGCAGCGGTTACCCGCCTCCATATGAAAAACGGGTATCTTAAGCCTCTTGGCCGAAATAGCGGATAAGCAGCTATTGGTATCACCAAGAATTAGAAGGGCATCCGGCTTCTCTTTTAAGATAACCTCATATGAACGCGCGATTATGTTTCCTATAGTCTCGCCAAGATTCTTACCTGCCGCTTCGAGATAATAGTTCGGTTCTCTTATCCCTAGTTCTTCAAAGAAAACTTGGTTCAGGGTATAATCCCAATTCTGGCCGGTATGAACAAGGATGTGCTCGAAATATCTATCGCATGCCTTGATAACCTCGGACAAACGTATTATCTCCGGCCTCGTGCCTACCACGGTCATTACTTTAAGTTTGCTCACAATATCATACCTCCAGGTAATATGTATCAGCTCTTTCCGGATTGAAAACCTCATCAGCCCAAAAAATTGTGATGACATCAGAATTACCAATGTTAGTTATCGAATGGGTATACCCTGCAGGAATGTCGACGACTTCGGGCGAGTCGCCCGACACCCGGTATTCAATAACCTTCTCGGAGCCTATCTTTCTAAACCTTATGACAGCCTCGCCCTCAATGACAAGAAACTTTTCGACCTTGGTATGATGCCAGTGATTACCGCGAGTAATACCGGGCTTGGTGCGAGAAATAAATATTTGGCCAAACTGCTTTGACTTTATGAACTCTGCAAGCCACCCACGGTCATCCTGTTTCTTCTCCAACAAGTAACTAAAACCATCCTCCGGTAAATAAGACACATATGTAGCATAAAGGTACCGCTCCAAATCGTCTCCAAAATTAGGCATCATCAGGTTGGATCGGCTTTCGGCAAAGGAGTACAAGATATCGGCCAGCCCTTGAAGTGTAACAGTGAAAGTGCGCGGTACATGGCAGAAACCATCGTTACCTATATGAGCCATGCCATTCATTGCAGCTATCAGCTCCGCCACCACATCGTCTATATAGACAAGCGTAAGCTTGGTAGCAGGGTTATTTATCTGAATAGGAAGTCCCCGGGCAATGTTATGGCAGAATGTGGCCACTACAGAATTGTAATTTGGCCTGCACCACTTGCCGAATACATTAGGCAAACGGTAAACATAGGCAGGTATACCGGTACGGTTTGACCATTCGAAAACGGCGTCCTCAGCAGCTTTTTTGCTTCTACCATATGGATTATCCAGTACCGCTTGTATTGACGAGGTCATAGCGATGGGTACCGCCCGCCCAGTGTTCTCAAGCATCTCAAGCAGTCTTATGGTAAAATCGCGATTACCCTTCTCAAATTCTTCCTGATACTGCGGTCGATTGACACCAGCCAAATGAAATACAAAATCGGCACGAGCAATGAAAGCAGCCAATTCCTCTGGGGTATTACCGAGATCGTAACGTAGTATCTCTATATCTTTATGTTGTTCCAGGGTCGCACAGAGGTTCTTCCCGATGAAGCCACCAGCGCCCGTAACAAGTATGGTTTTCACGCATCACTTCCTCCAATCTTCCAACTCCTGCTGGATGAAATCGAGGGTTAGGAGCTTGTCCTTAACTTGCTCAATATTGAGCCTTTCGGTATTGTGAGAAGTGTACTCTGACCCATAACTTATTTGTTCTTCCCCTTTTATGAAATACATGTCGTAGTTTAAGTCTCGTGTATCTGCGGGGATACGGTAATATCTCCCAAGGTCTTCTGCATGAGCCATCTCCTCGTGGGTCAGCAGAGTCTCGTAAAGTTTCTCGCCATGACGGGTGCCGATTATCCTAATCTCATTATCGGCGTTGAAGATCTCCTTTATGGCTTGAGCAAGGTCGCCGATAGTACAGGCTGGGGCTTTCTGGATGAAAATGTCCCCAGGAGCCCCATTTTTGTAAGCAAACAGAACCAATTCAACCGCCTCACCAAGGCGCATCAGGAAGCGTGTCATCCTGGGGTCAGTTACAGTCAGTGGCTGGCCGGCCTTTATCTGCTGGACAAACAGAGGGATAACCGAGCCACGAGAAGCCATCACGTTACCATAACGTGTACCGCATATTGTAGTTCTCTCGGGATCCACTGTGCGGGATTTTGCCACCATTACCTTTTCCATCATCGCTTTTGATATGCCCATGGCGTTTATCGGGTATACCGCCTTATCAGTAGAAAGACATACAACCTTTTTCACCCCGTAAGCTATAGCGGCATTCAGCACATTGTCTGTGCCTATAATGTTAGTCTTCACGGCTTCCATCGGGAAGAATTCACATGAAGGCACTTGTTTAAGGGCTGCCGCGTGGAAGACATAATCCACACCATGCATGGCAACAGCTACGCTATTATAGTCACGCACGTCACCGATGATAAACTTAACTTTGTTGCTTTTAAGCTCTCTCCGCATATCATCTTGTTTCTTTTCGTCCCTCGAGAAAACGCGAATTTCGCCTATATCGGTATTGAGGAATCTCTTTAGGACTGCGTTACCGAATGACCCCGTCCCGCCTGTGATGAGAAGAACCTTGTTCGTAAACATAGGCCTCAACAACTCCTAATCAGTTCGTTAAGTATAGTTAGTGTAGTAATATCGTGAGAATCACCTGATTGCCGGGCACCACTAAGCCCCGGTCCCGGCCCAGCAGGCGAACCTTGATGCCCGGTTCACAGACATATCACCGAGACAAAAGTAGAATTCGATTCTTTACATCTCCAATGCTAATAGAAGCAAGACTCGACAGGCCCGAACCAGATCAGGATCTTCTGAGAAGCTCCTTCCGTAGTCCCGTGCCCGCCAGGACATTTCACTAAATGCAGTCTGGTCCATGGAGACCAGCTCGTTTAACGCTGTATGGAATTGCACGGGCTCTGACAACGGCAGGCACCACCCAGCCTGTCTTGCAGCCAGTTGGCTCCACGGGGTCTGATCGCTGGTTAAAACAGGGCATCCTGTGTTCAATGCTTCCAGAATTACGTGTCCGAAATTCTCCCCACGTGTAGGGAACAGAAACAAATGATATTGGGAGAAAGTAAATAAAGCGCGGTCTGGAGTTATCGTCCCGCCATAGCTTACTCTAATATTATCCGGCAAAAGCTTGATCAGACGCTGACATTCTCCCCAATACACTTGGTCTTCAATAGGCCCGTAAATATCGAATTCTACCTTTCCATTGACCTCCGTTAGCAACTTAATAGCAAAGTCCAGATTCTTGTTGCGCGCAATACGGGACAGGAACACTATCCGTGCCGAGCCCGCCTGTTTAATAGGCCTTTCCCCTAGCTCGGAATCCCAAGGAGGAGAAGGGGGTAAATCTGAGGCTATTTGGATTGATGAAGTTCCGCTCATCGCCCTGCTGCCAAAGACTGAGACGATGTCTTTCATTTCATATTCGCTCGATGCCTGCCAGATAACGCCACCATACAAGCCTAAGGCCTTAGCGAAAGCAATATAAAGGTGCTTCTTAAGGCTCTTTATCGACAGAGCACCTGGAGAAAACTCTCCCCGAGGCGCTAAAATTATAGGTTTCTTAGGAAGTAACCGCATCCATCGCAATATGATTGTCTTGATGCTTAACCGTGAAAAAAAGCTGTTCAGATAGATCAGGTCATATGGGGTATCTCTTAAAAGCCGATGCAAGACGGATAAGCCTATTTCCGAGCGTGGTAGGTAAAGAACTTGTGCCTTACCCACCTGCTGCCAAGAGCCAACAGCAATACTAGGATATGGGTGCCCATCTCCCAAATCCCGGTCAGAAGTGATAATATGGAACTCAAAATCGTCCCCAAGCCGTTCTATCATATTAGCGATGGTCCGAATCGGCCCTCCGGCTTTATAGCCAGGAAGATAATAATCCAACACTACAAGGATCCTGGGCCTCAACTTTATTCACCGCCACATGAATCTATATTTCGAGCACCCTGTGCTGTTGCAATTAACTGCCCCAGGACGCGTTCACGCGAATAATATCTGGCCACCGTTTCGCGTAACGCCGTGGGATCATGGGATGGCAAAACACCCCTAAGAAAGTCAGAAAGTAAATGTGAGATAGCACGAACGCTGGTGTCCTCAGCCAGCCATCTCCTTTCAAACCGCCCCACCACCTCAGGGATCGCTCCAACAGGCGTTACAAGCACTGGTCTGCCACAAGCCAAAGCCTCTAGAGCTATCAAGCCAAAACACTCCATCTCTACAGTTGGCAATATGAAGGCATCTGCCGCCGCGTACATCGCAGGTAGTATATCTTCAGGCACAAAACCGGTAAAATTAACATACCCTTTTAGCCCTAGCTCCTCCGCCAGGGTTTCCAACTGTACCTGTAGCGGCCCCCCTCCTCCTATGACTAAATAGAACTCCCGCCCGGCGGACTTGACCTCCCTCAGGGCGTAAAGGAGCCTGTCAAGTCCCATGCGTGGTACCAAGCGACGTAGCGTGAAAAATACCGGAACATCCCTCGGCCACCCTAGTTGAGATTTCGCTGCTTCGCGATCTTGAATGATCTTAAACCTATCTAAGTCAACCCATCCAGGAATAACCTGGGTCCTACGCCGTATATCATCGCCATGGAGGCGCCCCAGCATGGCTTTTGTATACTCTGAGAAGGCCGTGATACAATCGGAACGTTCAAGGCATCGACCCTCGATCTCGTGATTCAAGTACGCAGCTATCACAAGCCCTAACCGCCGGGGCAGGCGGGCTCCCCTTCCAGTAGCTACCATCTCTAAGCGAACAGGCGAATGAACTGAATAACAGGTTCTAACCTTCCCACCATAAAGAGATAGAACGCCGTCGTAATGAAGTAGCGAATGCCCATGCACAAGGTCTACTTGGAAACCAACATAGCGGGCCAACAACTCCCTCGTCCTCTTTTGATGCGCCCAAATCCGTCGAGGGTTGAACTGCGCAAAATGGGGCGCTGGGTACCGCAAGACATGGAGCCCATCTTGAAAGCAATATTCAGGCTTACTCCCAGATGTATCTTGCGTAATTACCCATACCTCATGACCTGCCTTCGCCAGAAACACTGCCTCATCAAAGGCCAGGCGAGCAGACCCGCTGGGATGATCTGGGTAGTATTGTATCATGGGAATGATAACCCGCATGAAATTTCTCCTCCATGTTGTTTGGCGCTCTCGAGCAATGAATCGTCGGGAATACCCCTATTCCAAGCTAGCCTCCACTGATGCTTTTGTATCCTGGATAGATTTGCCCCCCTTGGGAATACCTCATCCGTACTCTCCCAAGGCCGCGTACAATGCCGACAGTTAGCAATAGGGTGAAAATGGTTATAACTATGCCGGTTAGAAATATCCCCACCCCGCTCTCAATATTAATCAACCGCGTAAATAAGATTGTATAAATAAATACACTACTAGTAGTCGGCCTTGTTAGAAGATAGTCGTATATGACCCGGTACAGTAATCCGAACAATAACATGCCAATGGCCACTCCTAAAAGATCGAAGTTCCATAATAGATCTCCTATGTTCATAACGCTAATAGAATTCTGAACGTCAACAGGTTGTTCCCAAAACCTAACAGCAAAAAGGCGCCCCACATCTAGATTGGGTTTGCCAGGCCAAAGCGCACGCGGAATAAATGCGAGGATAGCGTATCCCAATGTCTGCCCCCATAATCGCTCATGGCTCTCGGTAAGAAGCATAAGCGAGTCAAAGCCTAACATACGATTGAATACAAACCGAAGACTATCCCCAAAGTCAGAACTATTACTCCTGAAGGCAAGCCTTAAAGAATCGGTTAGGGAGGCTTCTGGTTGAACAAGTTGAGCTCGATAATAGCTTAACACCGGAATTAGGATAATCATAGTGATCAAAAGGCAAATCATGCCTATGATAGCAAACCGAGCCAAACTGACGCGCTTTTGCAGATAATGGATGGGTAAGATGACCATCCAGATTAGGCTTAGTAAAAATCCTCTCCACCCTTGTAATAGGGATGTTATTATGTATAACAGGACTAATATAGCACTCGCAGCTCTCTCCAGACGCTTTCCCGAAGAGACCGTCATTGCCAGATGCAACACTATACCAATCGGTAATAATGAAGCAAGTGTTTGAAGAAAGTTCAGATAGACAGGGATAACAATCTTACCTGTGGTTGCTGTACCATAGCCACTCAAGAAAAGCACAGTTTGACCTACAGAACCCAAGATGAGGATGACATATATTGGCCAAATTCTACCTAACGGAGCAAAGACCTTACGGCTTTTGGGTAACATCCGTGCAATAGATTTACTAACGGAGGAATAGTACCCAAACATCATTGCCGTAATTCCAACGATTACATATGACAACGTCGCAATGGCAACATCTGGCGAATATGAAGGTGCAACGCCCCAATAAGCCCCAAAAGCATCTCCTGGTATATGGTCTAAATAGATAGCTCTCACTCCAAAGTGTAGTAGATAAAGAAATGCTATGAACAATATGGGTTCTCCAATATCATTTGGTCTCCCTAAAAGACCATTCCGAACCAGTGGGAATACTGCTACAAGGAAAATCAAGGCAATAAGCATGTAAAGCAGCGGCTGTCCCCTATAAAAGCCATATGTGAGAATTAGTGAAGTCATCAAGAACCATACTGCTAGGACGTAGCTATGGTGCAATTTGCCAGAAGTTACCGGAGGATAAGTTCGGGCGCTTCTCACTTGATCTTCTAATATAACACCCATAAAACCCACTCCCGAAATATATATCGCGCTTCCCTACTGCCAGCTAGAGGTTCCCATGTCGTTTTATCTTCATTCTAGACAATATCTTTCCTAAACCATCCTTGTCCGATTATTAAAAGCCATTCAGTTTGCCAGTGCCCTACCCATCCCATTCTACATAAGGTTGAACCCCTGGCAATAAGCCTTTTCTATTCTATTCATACAGCTTCAAAACCCCTGTTACCGTGTTCCCCTACAAGACATATGGCAGGAGAATAGTCCTTAACGCCATTAACAAAACGCTCGGCATCCGCGACTTCGGGAAAACCCGAATCAACTACCAGCACTTCCTTAAGGACTAGACTGCTTCTTGTCAAGCGAGTTTTAGTGTCCGCCAACAAATCAAGGAAACGATTTACAAGGTCCTCCGTACCGTAATTGATGACGGCAATGGTAAACTTCATCTAATACTCCTCCGATCAGAAACTCACCCTGATATATATCATACCATTGGGGAATCATTGCTAAGTGACACCTGTTACCGTCCATAAATCAAACCACCCAATCCTCATGGCTGATTAAGAAATTCCTATACTACTTATTGGACCCGACGCCAATAAGCTTCAATAAAACCTATCGTTTCATTCCCTGCCCGTATCTAAATCACTATAAACCCTCTACAATCTTGGGGCTAGCAAAGTAAGATAGCTGTAATGACTTTTTTCAGGCTTTTTCGTAAAGAACACAGTCTACTAGTTCCATCAGCCTGCTTACAATCCTGGCCAGGCCCTCCGATGTTTTTGCTTCACACCTGACCACCAGAACAGGCTGGGTATTAGATGCCCTGAGCAAGGCCCAACCATCCGGCAAAACTACCCTGACGCCGTCCACATCGATTACCTCATATCCATGGCCGCGAAAGAAGTCCAAAACCTCAGCCACAACCCGCGCCTTTTCCTCATCCAGACAGGGAATACGAGTTTCAGGAGTCGAATAATATCGCGGAGCGTTGCCAAGAAGTTGAGAAAGCGGCCGGTTCTCCCCGGCCAAAATGCGGAGCAACCTGGCGCCAGCATATAAGGCATCATCATAACCAAAATACTCGTCGGCAAAGAAGAAATGCCCAGACATTTCACCGGTAAAAGGGGCCTTAACCTCTTTCATCTTGGCCTTGATAAGGGAGTGTCCTGTCTTATAAAAGAACGGGCGACCGCCTAGACGCTCAACTTCTTCCACCAACGCTTGGCTGCACTTCACCTCAATAATGGCTGGGGCACTCGGGTGTTTGGGCAATATTTCCCGCCAAAAAAGAATCTGTAGGATATCACCCCACAGAATTCGGCCTTCGTTGTCAATAACGCCCAGCCTGTCTCCGTCCCCATCAAAACTCAGGCCAACATCTGCCTTACTCCTCAAAACTAGATCTTGAAGGTCGGTTAGGTTTTTGGGAACAGTTGGGTCCGGGTGGTGATGGGGAAAGTCGGGATCAGATTCACAATACAAAGGAATAACTTCGCAACCCAAAGTTGTAAAAAGCCTAGTTGCCAGGGGCCCGGCAGTTCCGTTACCGGCATCAATCCCAATCCTTAATTTTTTATTTAATTGGATGCGTGATTTAATGTAATCCACATACGCATCCTCGGGGGCCGCTTCCCGCAAGTGGCCCTGACCCAGCCTGAACTCTCCCTTTTCCAGGATCAGGCGGACCTTTTGAATTTCAGGTCCATAAATAGTGCTCCCGCCGGAGAAGATCTTAAATCCATTATCCTCCGGCGGGTTGTGACTGGCAGTAATCATCACGCCTGCTCCAATATCATAATTGAAATGAGAAAAATAAAAAACCGGTGTCACAGTTTCGCCAATATCAAGAACCTCACATCCTGTGCGAAGCAATCCCTGAACCAGGGCGTTCCGGATACGCAGCGAGTGACGGCGGTTATCGCGTCCAATAATGACTTTTTGTTCTCCACGCTCGTAAAAGTAAGTGCCTAGAGCGCATCCGAGAAGCATTACGTCACTGTCGGAGAAATCTGTATTTGCTACACCACGAATATCGTAGGACTTGAATACCTTGGCATTCATATTGTATTTCCCAACCTTTACCGAGCTCCTGCCAGACGGCCGTAATTGTCAGCAAGACGTACTACATCGTCTAGTTCAGGGGTAGAGACCTCAATAAGCACCACATCTTTGCACGCCCGGATCCGGTGTACGGTCCCGGCCGGGATGTCTACTGCCATAGGCGGTGATATGCTAATTGTTTCTTCTCCAAGCTCCAATATTCCTTCTCCTTTTAAGAAGAGCATAGTCTCACTCTTTTCCCGGTGATACTGCCTGCTTAAAGCCTCTCCAGACCGGATGTAGAGGACCTTTCCTGCATAACGCTCATTTACCGCCCACCAGATCTCATAACCCCAGGGTTTTTTGTGCACATTATGGTCTCGCATTAAGTATTCCAGTCCAGCTATGTTTTCGTTTGATAACTTCTGCCCACCCCTAGCAGCAAGCCGCTGCAGGTATCTGTCCAGTCCTTGTCGCCGCAGTTCGTCCAACAGCCTTTTTAACTCCGGTGCCCGATTTTTGTCAGCCACAAGCAGCACGTCCTCTGTATCCACCACGAGAGCATCCCGGAGACCAAACGTGACCACCATCTTGTTCGGATTATCATTATGGACGATACTCGTTTCCGTATCTACCATTACAGCGCTGCCGTGAACCAGGTTTTTGTTTTCGTCTCGCTCTCCTACTCTTTCTAGTGCAGTCCAAGTTCCCAGGTCATCCCAACCAAAGTCACCTGGTACAACCCAAACATTGTCCGCTTTTTCCATGACGCCATAATCAATCGAAATCCTGGGTAAAGCAGGAAAACACTCCGCCAATATGGATTCGAAATCTGGCGTGCCAATGGCTTTACAGATAGGGGCGAGCGCTGTCATCAATTCAGGCAAATATTTTTCTAGAGCGGTTTTAATTACAGGGAGTTGCCATACAAATATACCGCTATTCCAGAGGTACTTTCCTGAAGAAAGAAAGGCCATGGCGCACTTTGCATCAGGTTTTTCTGTGAAGTCCGCTACCTTAAATATTTCCTTAGCTAGCTCTTTGTCACCTATCCTTATGTAGCCGTAACCCGTCTCAGGGCGGGTAGGTCGGATACCAATAGTAACTAATGCCTCTCGTTCTCCCGCCAGTGCAATGGCGGTTTTCAATGTATGAGCAAATCGCGTATAATCTGTTACCATATGGTCTGAAGGAAGGACCACCATTACACCGTGAAATCCCATGGCCTCTAAATAGGTAGCTGCCAAGGCGATACATGGGGCCGTATCCCTTCCCACCGGCTCCACAATAAGGTTCATAGGTGCAATTTCAGGTACTTGCTCCTTAACCAGATTAAGGTAACGCTGACCCGTAACTATATAAATGCCTCCAACTGGGCACAATAACTTTGCCCGTTCGACTGCCTGCTGCAGCAATGTTCCCTTTCCGGCAACCTGAAGAAATTGCTTTGGCTTTTCTTGCCGGCTGTATGGCCAAAATCGCTCCCCGGAACCCCCAGCCATTAGTACTACGTTAACGTCATGCAAATTATTTCCCACCTCTTCCATATTCGACTCATTTTTTAGGTGTTTACATAGTTATTAGAAAGGGTAATGTACAATTTTAGAAATATTCCATAGCCAATTCTTTTAATTACTTTGCTCGGCACTTTCGCCCTCCAGTCTAACCCGCAATCCATTGTCAAAAGATTTTTCAACAAAATTAATCTAAGTGCTCCTCCTTCTACTTCATTGTTGACTCCCATATTGCCATTAATTACCAAATTACTTTGCACTCATTGACTTCATAGTCGTGGTTAAGTAATCTCTAACGGCTTAAGCTACCGATGTAAATCTACCGGTTTTTAATCCCTAAGAGCCTCTTGCAGCCTCTCGCAGTTGTATTCGTCAATATAGGTCCGTACCGTCTGGTAAATTTCCCGGAGCTTCCAGAACTCTTCGTAATAGATTTTTTCCCCACTTCGAATTCCTGAAAAACCCATAATTGGGTATCAATTGTTTAATTTATTCCTCGAGACTACTGCAATACGACTTAATATCTGACGCAACACCTTGAGAACGCCTAAATTGGCTAAACAAATCAGAACTTCGAAAGACCAGTTAAATCTCAACTTCCGCGCGGCTGTTAAAGCGGTTGATGCCGCTTTTTTTTGTCCTCGCATCATCGCTGAAATAGTCATGAAGTATACTACATGAGAGCAATACTCCTTTATATTCTTTTCGTATGGCTTTAGCAAACACTTTGGTTCCCCTGCCCAATTTGCTAATGCTTCATGAGACGATATTACTTTATCAAATGAGGATGAAATGCGGTGCCTGTGAATCCGGTATTTCACTAGCTGCTCAGGCAAAAACGCAACTGTACCCCCTACTGCCAAAGATAAGCGTAGTGCAAGATCCGTAGCGCTCCCTATATCGAGATAACCTCCAAGTCTTTTTGCAGTTTCTGTCCGATGGATGGTTGCAGCAGGGTAAACCTCTCTTTTTCTTTTGAGAGAGTTAATAATAAACTCATGGCCAGATTCTAAGCACGGTGCTGCTAAGCTCTTTCCGATTGAATTCGAATACTCGTCTATATATGTTACCCTGCTGTATGCCAAGGTAATTGAAGTATCATTAAATTGAGAAAGAAGTCTTTCGATTGCCTCTTTTTCCAGGAGGTCATCGTCAGAAAGTAATAGAAAAAAGTCTCCTGTTGCTTGTTGTAGACAAAAGTTCCAGTTACCGACCATTCCAATATTGGTATTTTGTCTATAATACCGTATTTTCCCTTCCTTAAACTGCTTGACTATTTCCTCAGTATTGTCCGTCGAGCAATTATCAGAAATAATTATCTCTATATTTTCATAAGTTTGATTCAGGGCACTTTCAACTGTTTCGGCGATATAGTGAGCCCTATTAAACGTAGGAATAGCGATAGTTACTAAAGGACTACCAACATTCAATTGTATTCCATCCTTCCATGCAACTTTTGGAACAATTCCTGTCGTTCTTCTTTTTTCATAATCATTTTGATGGTAATAATGCCACTAACTATAACAGAAATTAGAAAAGAAAGTACAATACCCCCTAAGGCTAGGGAACTATTCAATAAATGTCTTTGAACAATATTAAAAGCCATCATTACTATTAACAAAACCAAAATTGGTGACAAAACAGAGATTAAGTATTGTTTTACAGACACATTTAACAGTTTTAGTGTTACATAAGGCACATACCAGTTGTTAGTAAGCATTTGCGCGATCGTTGTACCTAACGCAGTTCCCCATAGTCCCAAGTGAGGAACCAATAATACAGAGATAGCTATTTTAAACGCCGCGGCTATAAAGGCAACCCAAACAAATATAATACGTCCAGTAGCCATTGTTGCCGTTGCAAATATAACATGATGAACTTCTAAAGTAAGCATTACTAGCAAGGTCCATAACACGGGAAAACCCACAAAATTTCCGGGTCCAAGCCAGAGGTCAATTACTTCATCACCATAGATTGCTAAAAACGCAACCAGGGTAATCATTAAGGTCATGCCATAACGGATATTCCTTATTAACAGGCTTTCGAATGCATGAGTATCCCCCGAAGCATAAATCTTTGATAAAAACGGTGTTGAGCTGTTTACTATGAGCAAAGAAAGTGTCGCAAGGGTTGTAACAATTTTTACTGCCGCTTCATAAGGCGGGATAAAAGATGGACCGATCATCGTCGCGATTATAATATTATCTGTCTGCAAAATAAGAATAGCGCCTAATCCAATTGCGGCCCACTTCAAGCTTGGAATCGCAATCTTCCGTGCAATTGCTATGCTCGCTTTACCTCGTATACACTTAAATACTGGGTGGAGCTTATAAAAAGCTATCCACCCAATAGAGCGTTCTACTAAGCCTTGAACTACCCATGCAATAGCTAGTCCCTTAATACCTAGTCCCACGTTGAGGCTTATAGCGCTAAGACTTAATCCTAATAACGGCGTTATAGAACGTATTATTCGTTCTACAGCCACATCACCAAAACCGTAAAGTGCAGCGAACCCTGCCCCGCCCAATAAATTAACCGAGGCCCCAAAACTGAACAGAAACCATGCCATTATAATCTCTTTGTTAGTACCGCTAGGAGCGACCTGCCACAGGAATAGTCCTCCAAAAACAAAACTTAGAATGAACACAACGAATGCTAATATTTGAAAAATGCGCAAGCAAGTTGCTATTAAATCTGCTATTTCTTTATGCCTCAATTCTTCCTCTAGGTTTTGCTTCCCAAGAGCAAAACTAATCTCTCGAGTAATTGTGGGACTGATCCCTAAATCAAAAAACGATATATAAAACGCAATACTTAGAAACAAAAACCATATACCGGCCAAATCTTTTGGGAAGAAGTTAAGAATTAAGCGAACCTGGATGAAAGCAACAATTATCGAGACGATCATGCGACCAGTCCCGCTTACCACTCCATAAAATATTTTTAAGCTGACTGCGGGTTTTTGATTCAACTTTTCCGCTCCTTATATCATGGTATAAGAAATGGCAAATTTAATCATTGGATAGCTCCATTCTTCTAATTCCTTCCTCAATGCTAATTTTAGGCTGCCAGTCTGGTAATTGCATTCCATTATTCCAGGGAACCATTACCTCACGGTTTCGGTAAGGACGGCCACCCCATTCAATAGGTAAATCCTTTCCTATTATGCGGCTATATATGTCAACTATATCTCTTAACCTAATTGGGGTCCCGGAGGATACCGCATAAGCTTCATGTTTTTCAACTTTCCCTTTTTGGAGGCGCTCGGCTGCTAAAACAAAAGCATCCACAACATCATCAATATAGACAAGGTTTATCAACTGTTCTCCAGGAGACATTGGTAAAGACTTTTCTTCTTTTGCAACATTACGGAGTAAAGTAAAAAGCTTGTTTCGGGGATCGTTAGGACCATAAGTATCAAAAAGTTTTAAGGTAATTACTTTTAACGGAGTTGTTTCTACATAGAATTCTAAAATAGATTCAAATGCCTGTTTGGTAGCAGCATATAGACATACAGGGTTATACTCTTTATTTTCAAAGTGCTGCCAGGATGTCCCGGTATTAATTAAGCAATAAACTCCATTTGCTATCATCGCTTCTACCAACTGTGTTGCAAAAAGCACATTGCTTTTAATCATTGGCCCAATATCTTTCGGCTCATGTTGAGCCAGAAATAATGCTGCTAAATGAAAAACAATATTAGGCTTTACCCTTTCAAAAATGTCCAGCATATTTTCAGTTGTGCCGTCATGCTGATGTATTGTAACAGCTTTTAAGATATCTTGGACCAGGGAAAAATTAGATTCCGTACGCGCAATTAAATGTACATCCCATCCATCTGTAACTAATCGTCGTGCCACATTTGATCCAACAAAGCCTGTAGCACCCGTGATAACGACTTTCCATTGCTTCTTATTGCTTTTCATCGACACAACCTTCTTGATAAATGAACGGAGTAACAAAATCCTCAAAGGCAACAAATTCGCTATCTCTTTTCGAAATAATGGGTTTTTCATTTGGCCATGGAATGCCAACCGAATTCCATAGAATACCAGCATCGTGCTCTGGTGAATAAACAGTAGTGGTCTTATAGACTAAAATGGCATTCTCGCTTATTACATAAAAACCATGGGCCAATCCAGAAGGGATGTAGAGTATATTACTCTTTTCCGCATTTAGTGTAAATATTTGGAATTTACCATAAGTTGGAGACCCTCTTCTTAAATCCACCACTGTATCTATTACTTCGCCTGAAACGCAATAAACTAACTTAATGTGGTCCTTTGGAGGCATTTGAAAATGCAAACCTCTCAAAACACCGTGATGAGAAAACGAATAGTACTCCTCAGCGAAATACGTTGCCAGTTGGTTTTTGGCAAAAACTTCCTGATGAAATGTCTTAACAAAGATGCCTCGTTCATCTTTAAATATCACGGGCCGTATTTCATAACAACCAGGAATTTCAGTCTTATTAACAATCATAATCTATCAATACCCACGCTCCTCGATTGTTTCGTACCCCACAAAATCAGAAATGGTTTTAACTATGTAGTCTATCATCTTGTGCGACATCCCCGGATATACTCCAACCCAAAATGCTTGATTCATTATTGTGTCTGTATTTTTCAGTTCGCCAACAACTCTAAAGCCTTCACCTGTTGCTCTCATCCTATCAAAGCATGGATGCTTCGTAAGATTCCCTGCAAAGAGCATCCGAGTCTGTATGCCATTTGCTTCAAGGTGTCTCACAATTTGATCTCTCGTAAAGCCAACGTTTTCTCTTACAGTCAGTAAAAACCCAAACCAACTTGGATCTGCGCCTTTGGTTGGTTCAGGTAGTATAAATACATTAGACATGTCAGCCAAGCCGTCTTTCAGTAGTCTCCAATTTTTTTTACGGGCTGCTATAAAAGATGGTAACTTGGCCAACTGGGCATATCCTACTGCGGCCTGCATATCTGTTGCCTTCAGATTATAACCAAAATGTGAGTAAACGTACTTGTGATCATAACCAAAGGGAAGTTCCCCAAACTTGCGGTCGAAACGATGCCCGCACATATTGTCTACACCTGATGGGCAAATGCAGTCCCTTCCCCAGTCGCGCATCGATAACATAATTTTGGCCAGTGCAGGGTTGTTCGTATAAACTGCTCCACCTTCCCCCATAGTCATATGATGCGGGGGATAAAAACTACTAGTCCCGATATCGCCAAACGTTCCCGTATATTGTCCCTCGTATTTCGATCCTAGAGCATCACAGTTGTCTTCTATAAGCCAGAGATTGTGCTTCCGGCAGAATTCCAAAACCGGTCTTACGTCAAACGGGTTCCCCAGAGTGTGGGCAATCATTACAGCCTTCGTTTTTTCGCTCAAGGCTAATTCAAGCAGAGATACATCAATATTTGCTGTTACCAGATCGACATCGACAAATACAGAAACCGCACCATATTGAATTATCGGCGCCACCGTGGTCGGAAAACCGGCTGCGACCGTGATCACTTCGTCTCCACGTTGGATTTTCCGCTCGCCGAGTCTGTCCGATGTTAATGCCATAAACGCAAGAAGGTTGGCTGAAGAGCCGGAGTTAACAAGATAGCAGTACCGCACGCCTAAGAAGGCGGCCAGCTTTTCTTCAAATTCTTTGGAGAATCGTCCATAGGTTAACCAAAACTCTAGCGCAGCATCTACTAGCTGCACCATTTCGGTGGCATCAAAAACCCTTCCCGCATAGGCAATCCGTGACTTCCCGGGGATAAACTCTTTTTTTTGTGCGAACGCCAATTCATAGTAGAGAGCCACTTTGTCAAGGATCTCTTGCTTCAATTGTTCGGCGCTCTGTGTTTGCAACTATACTTCCCCCTCGCCGTCCGCTGAGCTGGCCCATGCAACCCCCTGCATCAAAGCCGCTCGTACATAATTCTCAATATCTCTTATTGAATAATCGTACATATCAACTGTACGCCGGTAATATTCACGATACCATGAAGTCGTGACTTTTAACGTTTGATCAATATTATAAACAGGGTACCACCTTAATAGGTTGTTCGCCTTTGTACAATCCAGTTTTAAAAACCTGGCCTCGTGAAGTTTAACACCTGTTTCAGAAGAGGCCTGCCATGTGCCACTCCCCCAAGTTTTAATTATCTTCTCAACAACTTCTTGAACTGTAATATTGCTGCGTGAATCGGGACCGAAGTTCCACGCGCCAGCGTAAGTTTGACCCTTTGTCCAAAGTAGGCTTCCCAGCCACAGATAGCCTGAAAGTGGCTCAAGTACATGCTGCCATGGGCGAATCGCGTGCGGGTTCCTTATACTCACGGGCAAATTAGCTTGCAAAGAACGGATGCAATCTGGCACAATCCGATCAACCGCCCAATCTCCACCTCCGACAACATTACCGGCTCGCGCCGACGCAACCCGGACTCCATCCGGTTTACTAAAGAATGAATTACGGTATGAAGACGTGACTAATTCGGCACAACCCTTGCTGGAACTATACGGGTCAAAGCCCCCTAAGGAATCATTTTCTCGGTAACTATAATCCCATTCTTTATTGTCATAGCATTTATCACTTGTAATATTAACCACAACCCGAACACTTGGTGTATGACGTACAGCCTCTAGGAGGTTAACTGTCCCCATGACATTTGTCTCATATGTTAACCGCGGCTCGTAATAGGATAACCTTACCAACGGTTGTGCTGCCAGGTGAAATATAATCTCTGGCTGGTATGTTTCCAGTATAGTGGACACGTAATCAAAATCACGTACGTCTCCTACAATATGGGTAATTTTAGAGGAAAGATTAATAGAATCAAACATGCTAGGATCAGTAGGTGGTTCCAACGCGTAGCCGATTACCTTGGCACCGAGCACATGAAGCCACAAGGCCAACCAGGAACCTTTGAATCCTGTATGCCCTGTTACCAAAACCGTTTTGCCGGCGTAAGTATTATCAAAGAGTATATAATGGTCTGTCAAACTTTTCACCAAACCTTCCATGGAGCCTGATTGGCCTGCCACAGTTCCTCCAAACGAACCTTGTCCCGCAAAGTATCCATTGGTTGCCAAAAGCCCGAGTGCTTATAGGCTTTGAGTTCTCCATTAGAAGCTAATCTTTCCAGCGGATCACGTTCTAGAATAGTTTGATCTCCTTGTATGTAATTGAATACCCCGGGCTCAAACACAAAAAAGCCTCCGTTGACCCACCCTCCGTCTCCATCGGGCTTCTCTTGAAAGGTTTGAACCCTTTGCTCATCATCAATTTGCATAGCACCGAAGCGCCCCGAAGGTTGTACAGCGGTCACGGTAGCCAGTTTGCCATGACGGCGATGGAATTCCAACAAAGAAGGAATGTGAATATCTGCAACGCCGTCTCCGTAAGTAAGCATAAATGTCTTGTCCCCGATATAAGGCTGGATTCGTTTAACGCGACCACCCGTCATGGTATTCAAGCCAGTATCGATTAGTGTTACGCGCCACGGTTCGACTGAATTCTGATGGATCTCCATGCCTTGAGTACGAACGTCAAAAGTGACATCACAATTATGAAGAAAATAATTGTAGAAGTATTCCTTGATTACATAGCCCTTAAACCCGAGGCAAATGACAAATTCATTAAAACCATAATGGCTATAAATCTTCATGATGTGCCACAGAATGGGTTTGTCCCCAATTTCGACCATTGGCTTGGGTTTTAAATGAGTCTCTTCCGAAATACGGGTACCAAACCCCCCGGCAAGAATGACGACTTTCATAGGCACCGTCCTTTCACCCAAGACAACCTAAGCGAATATGCTAACCTTTCTCTCTCGAGCCTAAAATTTGAACACTTCTTTAGACAACCAAAGCCAAAATTATATGTAAATAATTAATGCAAAAAACAACGATCGCCTTCAGGAAGGGTGTAGGGGATTATGATTAATATACCAATTAATCATTTCCGGGAGGCCAGTGGTAAAATCCCATAGAGGGCACCAGCCTAATTCCCTCTCGCTTTTCGCCGGCTTAATAACATACCTTCGATCATGCCCCGGCCGGTCTTTAACGAAGGTGATGAGGCTCTCGGGTTTATTCATGAGCCGGAGAATAGCTTTCACGATGTCCAGGTTGGTGTGTTCGTTATTGGCGCCGACGTTATAAACCTCCCCCGCCTGCCCTTTTTGCAACACCAGGTCCAGGGAGCGGCAGTGGTCTTCAACGTGGATCCGGTCCCGGAAGTTCAGGCCGTCGCCGTAGACCGGGATAGGTTTATCGGCCAGGGCGTTCAGGATGATGGTCGGGATGAACTTCTCCGGGTGCTGGTAGGGGCCGTAGTTGTTGCTACAGCGGGTAATGACCACCGGCAGGCCGTAGGTGACGAAGTAGGCCCGGCCCATGAGGTCGGCGACGGCTTTGCTGGCCGAGTAGGGGCTATTGGGCTTTAATGGGCTTTCTTCGGTGAAGGGCGGGTCGTCCGGCTGCAGCGAGCCGTAGACCTCGTCGGTGGATACCTGGAGGAATCTCCGGACGCCGTGCTGCCGGGCGGCCTCTAACAGTACCTGGGTGCCTTTGACGTTGGTCTCGATGAAGGGCGCCGGGTCCAGGATGCTACGGTCCACGTGAGACTCGGCGGCCAGGTTGGCGACGAGGTCGAATTTTTCCTCCCGGAAGAGATGGTCGACCAGCCCCCGGTCGGCGATATCGCCGCGGACAAAGCGGTAGCGGGGGTTAGCCTCTACGTCCTTCAGGTTTTCCAGGTTGCCGGCGTAGGTGAGCTTGTCCAGATTGACTATGTACCAGTCACGATGTTCTTTTAATAGGTAGTGGATGAATTTGGAGCCGATAAAGCCGGCGCCGCCGGTGACCAGGATCTTCACGGATTGGCTTGCTCCCTTCTGGGCGTCAAGAATACCTTATTTGTTCTTTATCATGTCGTTTTCGCTGCTGTGGCGGCTCTTCCTGCCCAGGTAACGCTTTATGGCGTCCGGCCAGGATGGCAGGAGGTAGCCGATGGTTTCCTTTAACGGGAAGGGGTCCAGCACTGAATAGGCCGGGCGCCGGGCCGGGCGCGGGAATGCGGCGGTGGTAACCGGTTTAATTTCGTTGCAGCAGCCGGCTGCGGCTAATATCTCCCGGGCGAAGCGGCACCAGGTAGTTGCGCCCTGGTTGGTGAGGTGATAGACGCCGTAACAGCCGCTCGCGATTAGATCTACCAGGGCGCCGGCTAAATCTACGGTATAGGTGGGACAGCCCCACTGGTCGTCGACGACCTTGAGGGTGTCCCTTTCCCTTGCTAATTGCAGCATGGTTTCGACAAAGTTGGGACCGCCGGGGCCGAAGAGCCAGGAGGTGCGGACCAGGTAGTAGCGCGGGGCGATGGTTTCCAGGAAGCGCTCCCCCAGGTACTTGCTGCGGCCATAGGCGTTGAGGGGGTTTTTGGCCGCGTAGATGCCCCACGGCTCCTTTTGCCCCCCGTCGAAGACTAATCGGTGCTGATGTGGACCAGCACGGCACTTGTCTCTTTACAGGCCAGGGCCAGGTTCCTGGCGCCCAGGGCGTTGACCTTTACTGCTGCATCATAATCGGTTTCGGCCTGGTCGACTTTGGTGTAGGCGGCGCAGTTGATGATGACTTCCGGGGTGTATTCTGCCAGGGCCTGTTTGACGGCTGCCAGGTCGCTTATGTCCAGCCGGGCGTGATTTAAAGCCGTAACTGTATGGTTGTGTTTGGTAAACTCCCTGGTCACGGCCCGGCCGAGCATACCCCCGGCGCCGGTGATGACGCCCAGGAACATGTGGAAGGGCTCGTCCTTAAGGAAGTCCCGGGCCGTCAAGACGGCGTGGGCCAAGCCTAAGGGCTGCTCCTGGAGTATGTACGTTACCCGGGCGCCGAAACTGCTGCCGTCCCCTACGGCCCGGCGGACGCTCTCCCCCGTCTCCGGGGAAACGATGATGCCGATGTCGGTTATCCCGGCCTGGACGACCTGTTCCAGGACAAAAAATAAAATGGGCCGGTTGGCCACGGGGATGAGCTGCTTGGTGGTAGTGTAAGTCAGGGGCCGCAGGCGGGTGCCCTTGCCCCCGGAGAGGATGAGGGATTTCATGTTGAGTTCTCCTAATTCTTAGATATTATCAACAGTAACTTGCTGGCCCCGGTCAAATATGAGGAGCAGATGATCGATTACCCCTCTGCCGACCAAAATTTCATTACCCAGGCAGGTAAAACGTGCCATGAGGGTAAATTCTAAGTCTGGTATTATAATGGTGCCAATATATTCAGCTGCTGCAACTATGGTCCCATCAGCAACTTCCCAATTACTGATAAAAGAAGGTTTGCCGATTTTGTCAACATAATCTTCTGGTAAGACGATATAACCCTCAAAGCCGGTATCTATATAAGCATGAACGTTTGCTTTATATTTATCAACAGAAATTGATAAGTCTATGTAGGGATATTCATAGCTATGCACAGATGCTCCTCCATTTGCCAATCGCCTTAAAGCCAATCTTATAAAACGCAAAACGACCGGGACCGAATTCTTCTATTGCTCTCTGGGCTACCCGGACATCATTGGGATCAACTATGACCTTTCCTTCTTCGGAAATAGCAACGAACTTACCTTTGTGTTCTTTTTCCAAAGGCCGCCCGTATTTTTCATAAAGTTCTACATTCCGTTTGGCTAGTGCTTGCACTGAAAACTTAACTTTAGTAAATGTCATTGTGCTTATTCCTCCCGCAACCAGTCATTAGCGCCATTATATGTAACTATGGGTGCCTATTATTTTTTTCCTATTCCCTAATTCCTACAACCGGTTGATTATATTCACCACTTCTATCCCCTGCGGCTGCTGGTACTCTTCCCCGGCCTGCCAGGTGATCACCAGGGTGCCATGGCCGTCTATACCCGCCAGGTCGGCAGCAGCCGCAACGGTGGTGTGCTGGATATGCAAATTCCCGGCGGCGATTTTCAGGATCTCCAGCACTTCGTCGCTGGGGCCGTAGAAGATTATTCTTGCCACCGGTTCCGGCCTCGCCGCCACTACCTCTGCCAGCGCCCGGCCGGTCTTGACGATCTGCTGATAGGAACTCTGTATATACTGGTAGGCGAGGCGGGTTTTCTCCGCCAGGCCCTGAGGGGTGAGGATATAGCGCAAGCTTCTGCCGTTGACCTTTTCCAGCTTGACCAGGCCTTTACGCACCATTTTTTTGAGCAATAGGTTGACCCCGCCGACTGATAGGCCGGTATACCGGGCGATATCGCGCTGGGTGAGGTTGTTATTCCTTTGCAGGCAGTCCAGGACTGCGTATTGGCTATCCATACGGCTGCTCCATTATATTTATTTCGACATATCTTACGCTTACTTTATGAACAATAATACCAGCATATGCTAAGGGCGTCAATAGATAACAGGGTTAATTTTGTGTAAAATAGTGGCGCAAATTCAGGAAATACCGTCCTCGTCTTCGATATTAAAAAAATTATTATCCTCCTCCAGGGTGGAGGCCACTTAATCTTTCGCTGCCGGGATTACTTCCTCCTGGTACAGGTACCGGATGTCAAGAGCTTCCAGGGTGGCGCGGATATAGGTCCGGATAGTTTTACTGCCCAGGTCATAGAGAAGCCTGCTTTTGCGGTTTCGCCCATTACTGGTTCCATTAAAGAGCCTCCTTGTTACGCCGTTTGGGGGAAAGTATGGTATTCAGCTTTTACCAAACCTGCTGGTATGATCCTCGCTTTGCAAGCAGTTCTTTACAGGGATGTTTTTCTACACCAGGAAAGGAAATCCTGCCGGGTTATGTCGTAACCGAGCCAATTTATTTTGCAACGGGCAGTAAGCGCTAATTGCAGCAATAGTTACGAGGTTATTTTTGCGTAAAGGCGGGTGCCCTGCCGGACAGGCAACATTAAAGCCGGGCTTTTCGCCCGGCTTGCCGGCTCGGTTATAGAATTAAAGTATAAAAAAGATAACAAAAGCTCGTTAGTTTGTGTTATGGTCATTTAGTTTAGTATAGAACTTCTCGAGTTCCCTTAAAAAGAATTTACCTGTCATTGCCCTTGTGGAGAAGACCTTACCCGATTTGCCATCATGGCAATGATGGGGAAAGTTGCTGAGTGATCGGTGGTGTGGAGCATTATCCCATCGCTTTAGCAAAGTGCCTTTAGCATTTTGTATATGGAAGCTGTAGTTAATAGTCTTTAGCCGGTCGTCCTCCCTAACAACATATTCAAACATCTCCGCGACATCGCCATTTATAAGATTGAGGCGTATACGTATGTAACCAACATCTTCTGTAATTAATTCATCACGAATCTGAAAATCCTGGATGATATCCAGCGTAACTATTAGTGAATGTAATTGCCAAAAATACTTTTCAGGCGTCACCTTCAAGGTACCTCATTTGCTTTCTTAAACGCTCCTCCATATCGATAAGGCTGGCCCATTTTATATAATCAACATCATCACCCAAAAGGCCAGCATTATATTTATCCTTAAATACACCAGAATCTATTTGGTAAGTCTGTTCCAACTTCTTTATTTCCACTTTGATATTATTTAGCCTTTTAACTAACTCTTGCTTCTTAGCCTTCATCAGTTTATTAATAGTTGTGTCGACTAATCTATCGCTACCGAAGACCTGAACTAATTCCTCTAAGCGCTTCAATCTTTCCACGGTAGACATCTTCGCAAGCCCCCTTTAAGCAAGATACTGTTCAAGCCCAAAAATCTTCAGGCATCTTTATGATACGTCTGGAAACCCGTTTAGTAAAGAGTTGTTAAACCAAAGTATAATATCGCTCCGGTTATTATAGTTTTACACCCCACCGGTGCCACATCCTTTTGTAACCCATTTGCTGCAGGGCTTCCAGGGCGGATAGAGGCGGGTCCTGCCACAGCCACTCGATTTTCAGTTCCAGACCCGGAATAACGCTGGATTGATAGACCCCTGCTGTACCGGCGGTGTTTACCTGATAGCGACCATCCGCCTCCAGGCGGTAAAATTCGGCCTGCCGGCGATCGGGGTCGACCAGCCAATACTCCGGCACACCGGCTGCTTCGTATTCTTTAAACTTCTCACCGCGATCCCGGGACAGGCTCTCCGGTGAGGTAATCTCTATTATCAGGTCCGGCGCCCCATCCAGGTAAGTGTCTTGCAGCCGGCCTACATGCTCCTGCTTGATAAAAATAATATCCGGTTCTCTCCCCCGCCGGACCGGTTCGGGCAGGCGAACGAGGAAGGGAGCGGTAAAAACCTGGCCTTGCTTCTTCAATAATACGTAATTAGCGATATAACTGCTTAAAAACAAGCTAACGCGCTGATGTTTGGTGGCTGCCGGCGTCAATAATAATACCTCCCCGTCCTCCCACTCGGCCCAAGTGTCCTCATTACACCAGGCCAGGAACTCGGCAAAGCTCATCTTGCCGGGTGACACGGAGAGGCTGCCTTCCGGGGTATACCGGAAGGCAGTTTCTTTGAGTTCGCCATCGTCAAACCGGGTCACCAGGGCCACCTCCCAGGCAGAATTAATTAGAATTAGGTTTTCTTCCCTACTGGTTATAGTATACTATTTATCCGCGTACGCCACAATCTGGTGTGATCAGCTGCGGTGCCTGATTATGCCTATCGTCCAGTTTTCTTGTTGTTTACCGGATTCAGGGTATGTTAGAATTAAAGTATGAAGGAAATGGATCAGCGGGACGGTGACAAAAGTTGTCCACCAGGGACTTTATGGCCATGCGCCGGGAGGTTATGGCTGAAGACCGGATACTAGCCAGGCGGCGGCAGGACGAAGCCCGTGCAAAAGCTCAAAAGGTGGCTGTCTGGTTAAAGGAAAAATACGGCGTAGATAGGGTCTATCTATTTGGTTCCCTGGCCTGGGGCGGCTTTCATAGCCGTTCGGATATCGATCTGCTGGTCCGGGGTTTTTCCTTGATGAATACCGTAAATTTCGCCACCTCCATGCTAAATTGGGACTGGTCCTGCCAAGGCGCTCACACCCGAACCAATATTAGCAATAAATCCGGGCGTAAGCCCGGATTTATTGCTATAAGGGTCGTCAATTAGATTCTGCTTTCAGACCGGTTACTGGTAGAGGCGCACCGCCTGGCCGTCATTTAGGACTACGTGATAATTGAGCATCTGGGATAAACTCTGGGCCGGGATATACAGGGTATCGTCCTTTAGTAACCCTTCCCCATCCCCTTTGATTGTTAAATCTCTACCGTCTATTTTTACTAGAGCTGCTCCCCTGTCATTATCCCAGGCAACTACTCCGCCCAGGTTTTCGAACACCTCTCTTACTGGTAAATAGATGAAACCGGAGATAGATAGGGGGGTATGCTTTAAGGCAACCTGCGAGCCGTTAACAAAGAGGGCTGGACTGACAGCACCAAAGGTATCGGCAGCTGCCAGGGCTTTGATAACTTGCAGGACGTACTCCTGGCAGTAGGCCCCCGCTTTAGGATCCCATCCCTCATTCTGGGGTTCGCTGTTGGAGAGGATGCGGATGCCTAAGAAGGGGATATTATAAGCCCTGGCTACTTGAGCCGCTGAAGCTGTCTCCATTTCCTCCACTGATGTGCCAAACTTTTCATGGACCCATTTTATGCGGTCAAGTTCCCGGTTCCACTCGTCTGCCGTACCGATAACCCCGGCAACTATGCGCCCATGCTGGTAGGTGCCGGCCACGCTCTGGGCGATTTTAATCAGTTCGGGGTCTCCGGGAAAACCGTGGAAGCTCACCTCTTTGCCATCTAAACGAAGCTTTACGTCCTCTGGTACCCAGCTTTCCGGGGCAATCCCCTGGCCGTAGTCGCGATGGTTGGATTTAAATTTACCAAAGTTAATGGCTTTCTGTCCCAAGACAATGTCAAAGCGATGTAGGGACGGATCGTGCCCCCCGGACGTCCCCTGGTTAATAATGGCCCGGGGATGAAACTTTTCGATAGCCAGAAGGGTGGCAGCAGCGGCGTTGGTCATGCCGACCTCGGTACGAGAAACAACCACGGGTAAACCATTAATACTCCCCTGCCAGAAGGTCCAGCCCCCATATGTAACTTCTACCGGGTCCTCCAGGGCCGCTACCAGGTTCTGCATCTCTAAATTCATGGCCCCCTGGACGACGACGGGCCGAGGACTCGCGGCCATGGCGCCGGGCGCACTCAGGCTTAAAAATAAAAGCAGGGCTAAAAGGATGGCAAGAAACTTTTTGGGCATAGAAAAACCCCCTTGAATTTATTTGAAGCGTTATGGCTTCCAAAAATAATGCTGGTGCGTGGCCAGAACTTACTGTGAAGATATAATGGGGCAAGGAAGGGTAAGCGCCGGCGCGAGGTGAATCTGGCCCGAAATTACTTCGGAGGTATAATTCGCCAATAGGTATTGGAATCCTTCTTAAAAAAGGCGACATTGGTTATGTACCTGTTCAGCCGGATAAAAGAAAAGCACCTGGAAATTTGTATCTCCGGTGCCTTCTTTGGCGATTATTGGTTACAACCTTGCAACCTGGACCATGTCGATTGTTTTTATATTCTACTCCAGGAGACGAAACTAATCCGGCTCTCTTCCCTGCTAGTTATAGTATATCATTTATCCGCGTACGCTACAATCTGGCGCGATCAGTCGACCTTAATAACCCCACTGCTGCCAGGCTTCCATGGTAGTCGGCCGGCCCTGATTATTTCCGTGGATCTGTTTAATTACGGCCCGGCCGGTCTGGTAGTTGCTATACCTTTGACTACCAGGGATAAAGGTATCCCTTTTCATGTAAAAATAGTGCCGCCTGAAGGTGGGGTCAAATCCACCAGCTTTATCAAATGTGAAGATTTACGATCAATAGGTAAGGAGAGGCTCATTGAGAAATGGGGCGCTATTTTACCGGAATCTATAGCCGCCGTGGAAATGCGGCTCAAGATATTGTTGGGCCTATAATGCGCTAGTTATGAGACAGAAATAAGACCGCGGTGCTTAATTTAGGAAATGGTTGATCGGTTGGCTCTACTTATATAGCGGGCTTTGCCCTGTTACTTTTTATGTAATATAATATTACAGCCTTTCACAACATCTTATTGAGATTTAAAGGGGTTGAGAAGTGCTTTGCAGCGCCGGCCTTATTACGGTTTTATCGGTAACGGCGAAACGGCCGCCCTGGTGGCCCCGGACTTTACCATCGCCTGGCTGTGCGTGCCCCGTTTTGACAGCTTCCCCCTTTTTGCCGCCGCTTTATGCCCGCAGTGCGGCGGCGGCCTGCACCTGAATATTGAGCCGGCGGTGACGCCGGTCAGCCAGAGCTACCTGCCGGAGAGCAATGTCCTAGAGACTGTCGCCAGGGGCCCGGGCCTGCAGGTGACGGTACTGGACTTTATGCCCTGGGGCTACCATCATTTAAGCCGCCTCATCATCCTGGAGAATACCGGGGTGGAGACTTTAAAGCCCGTGGTGCGCTGGCAGGCCAGCCCCATCACTACCGCCGTCCATCCTTTTAAAACCCGCTCCCGCGCTTCTTTCCAGTTTATTTACGGCCGCGAAGGCGCGGCCTGCATTGGCATGGCCGGCTCCCCGGGATCCACTGCGTCCCTGACCTTGAAACCGGGGGAAAAATACCGCCTCTGGCTGGTCCTGGCCTATGGCGCCAGCTTAACCCTGGCCCGCCAGCACTGGACGGCGGGCTTTTACAGTTCCCTGGAGGAAAACCTCACCTGGTGGCGCCGGTGGTTTAAAAAAGCGCGCCGGCCCAACACGACCAGCGCGGAGGTCCGGGCCGCGTATGAGCGCAGCCTGATGGTGTTGAAGCTCCTCACCTACGAGCGCACCGGGGCCGTTATTGCGGCGCCGACCACTTCTTTCCCGGCCGTCCCCGGTGGTAACGACAACTGGGATTACCGCTACTGCTGGCTGCGGGACGGCTATTTTACCGCCCTGGCCTTTGATGCCGCCGGTTACCATGAGGAAGCGCGCGGTTTCTATGAATTCGCCCTTTCCCTGCAGCAGCCCGACGGCGGCTGGTATATGCCCCTGGTACCGGTGGAAGGCCGGGGCGGTGCGGAATACATCGCCGACGACCTGGCCGGACCGGACGGGGAAAAACCCATTCGCTTCGGCAATGCCGCCATGCACCAGATCCAGCTGGACAATGCCGGCAATATCCTGGACGGCCTGTGGAACCATTACCTGGCCACCCGCGACCGGGAGTATATCCGCTCGCGGTGGGACGCCATCCGCCGGGCGGCTATCTGGCTGGAGAAATACTGGGAACAGCCGGAAAACGGCATCTGGGAAATCCGCGAGCGCAAGGATCACTGGCTCTACGGCAAGATCCTCTGCTACGCCGGCCTGACGGCCGCCTCCCATCTATCGATCGAAATCGGGCGGCTGCAGTGGGCGGGGCGCTGGCACCGGGCCGCCGTCCGGGTACGGCGCCAGCTGTTGCTCCAAGGCTGGTCCCAAGAGCGCCAGGCTTACCTGCAGCATTATGGTGCCGGCGCACCCCTGGATATTTCCGTGCTGGCCCTGGAGTTTTACGGCTTGCTGGCAGCCAACCATCCCCGCCTGCTGAAGACGGTGGCCGCCATGGAGAAGCCTTCGCCGGTGGCTAAAGGTGAACCGGGCGGCCGGGGCGGCCTCAATATGTGGGGCGGCATCGCCCGCTTCGAGCAGGCGGCCATTCCCTTTTACCTGCCTACCCTCTGGCTGGGGCGCTATTACCTCCACGCCGGCAACTACGAGCGCGCCCAGGAATTGCTGCGGGTCTGCCTGGATAATGCTACCGACCTTTTCCTGATGGCGGAACACTTCGACCCGCGGACGGGCAAGCAGTGGGGCAATTTTCCCCAGGGTTTCAGCCACCAGGAAATAGTCCGCTTCCTGCTGGATTACGCCTACCGGGAGGGGTAGGTGAGTTGCCCCGCTGCGGTAGGCGCCCTGCATACGCCGCCGTTATGCTACCGGCCGGTAGACCCGGCCAGGAGGCTGGCGCCGGTGATTAGGTGCAAGACCGCCTTCGGCCTGCACCTGGAGGGGCTGTATTAAGGCTGCAGTATTTCTAAAAATCAAGGAAGCCTTGCTAGGAGTGGTATGGTATAATAAGGGTATTGTACACGAGAATAAAGGTCAAACAATAAAAAAAAGCGTCAAGCGAAGTATCCAAAATTAGTATTTGTTGTATACCAGATAACCCGCCGTTTCTCCGAGAAACAAAGAAATGACAGCATCTATGAGTAAGGCGCCCTGAAATGGGGCGCCTTACTCATATGGAACGGCTATCGTTTAGCTGGTAATGGGTATTTGTACTATGACAGTCATTAGCGTAGCAAATCTTTATACCTCGCGGCGGCCCCGGGGGCGACATAGGCCGGGCGGCCGGCGATGAAGGTGGCTTCGACCTGGATATCGCCGTCCAGGACGGCGATATCCGCGTCTTTGCCGGAGGCAAGGGTCCCTTTGCGGTCATCGATGCCCAGGGAGCGGGCGGGGACCAGGCTGGCCATGCGTACCGCCTCCCAGACGGGGACATCCAGCAACCGGACGGCGTTGGCCACGGCCCGGTCCAGGGTGAGGAGGCTGCCAGCCAGGGCGCCGTCGGGGGTGCGGCAGGCGCCGTCAATAATCTGCACCGGGAACTGGCCGAACTGCACCTTGGGCTGCCGGCCGGTAGACCCGGCCAGGGGGCTGGCGTCGGTGACCAGGTTGATGCCATCGCTGCCTTTGGCCCGCAGGGCCAGGCGCAGGGCCGCCGGGTGGACGTGGACGCCGTCGGCGATTATTTCTACCGTGACCTCCGGGAGGTCCAGGGCGGCCCCTACTACCCCTGGTTCCCGGTGGTGCAGCCCCCGCATGGCGTTGTAGAGGTGGGTGACCCGCCGGGCGCCGGCGCGGGCCGCCTTGACGGCCTGGTCGTAGGTGGCGTCCGTGTGGCCGACGGCGACCGCTACCCCGGCGGCGGCCAGCAGGTTGATGCACTCCAGGGCTCCGGGCAGTTCCGGGGCCAGGGTGATGATTTTCAGGGCGGGACCGGCGGCTTCGGTGAGGGTGCGACATTGGTCAGGTCGGAGAAGCCGCAGGGAGGATTCCGGCCAGCAGCCGCGGCGCGCCGGGCTTAAGTATGGTCCTTCCAGGTGCAGGCCGAGGATAGTACTCCCCCTCCAGGCCCTACTGGCCACCTCCCGGCGAAAGGCCTCGAGGAGGTGCCACTCACCGTGGGGGGCCGGGACGGTGGCCAGGAGGCCGGTGACGCCGTGACGGGCGTGAAGGCAGGCCACCTGCTCCCATTCCGCCCACGGCTGCTGCCAGTCAAAACCGTGGCCACCACCGCCGTGGGCGTGGAGGTCGATGAACCCCGGGCAGATATAACGGCCGGCAACATCGATGGTTACGCCCGGGGGCACCCCAGCAGGGCCGGCCAGGTCACCATTACCGGCTGCGTTGCCGGGCGTGCCGCTGGTCGCACCCTCCCTAACGGCGCCGGGGCCGGCCAGGGTGGCGATTTTACTGCCGCTGATGGTGAGGGTTCCCCCGAGCAGCAGCCGGTCCGGCAGGACGATGGTACCGCCCTGCAGGGAAAAATTAGTGGCTGTCATAGCGTCAGTCAGCACATCCTCTAACGGGTCACGGTTACTTTGCGCAATCCCCGCGGTAGGTCTGGGTCCAGCCCCTTCGCTTCCGCCAGGAAGCAGGCGAAGAGCTGCAGAGCGACGATGCTGGTGAGGGGCGAGGCGAACTCGTCCACGGCGGGCAGCTCCAGGCCGGTGCGGGCCAGGCCCAGGAGCTCCTGCTGGTCGGAGAGGATAATCAGTTCCGCCCCCCGGGCCAGGAGCTGGCCGGCTAGGGCCTGCATCTGCTGGTAGCTCCTGCCGGCCGGGGCTACGATCATGGCCGGGAAGCCCCGGTCGACAATGGCGATGGGACCGTGGAGAAAGTCGGCGGCAGAGAAGCCCTGGGCCTGGACGTAGGAGGTTTCCTGCAGTTTCAGGGCCGCCTCCAGGGCGGTGGGGTAGTTCAGCCCCCGGCCCAGGACCACGCATTCACCCATATAAGCGTACCGCTCCACGGCCTGCTTGATGCGGGGCGCCAGGGCCAGGCAGGCCTCCAGGGCGTCCGGCACCCCGGCCATGGCGGCGGCCAGGTCGTCACGTCCGGCCAGGGCCGCCACCAGCAGCCCCAGGAGGGCCAGCTCGCTGGTATAGGTCTTGGTTGCCGCCAGGGCCGTCTCCTTGCCGGCCCGGCAGAGGAGCAGGTGGTCGGCTTCCCGGGCCATGGTGGATTCCGGTTCGTTGGTGATGGTGACCACCACCGCGCCGCTCTCCCGGCCCTGGCGCAGGATCTCCCCCACGTCGGCCGCCTCACCGGACTGGGAGATGCCAATTACCAGGGCGTCCTGCAGCCGCAGGCGGCCCTGGTAGAGGGTAATTACCGAAGGGGCGGCCAGGGCCACCGGCAGGCCGGTGTAGACCTCCAGGGCGTATTTGGCGAAGGTGGCGGCATGGTCGGAGGTGCCCCGGGCGGCGATGACCGCGTAGCGGCACTGCCGCTCCCGGATGCGGGCGGCCAGGGAGCGGATGTTTTCTGCTTCCTCCTGGAGCAACCGGCGTAAAACCCCGGGTTGTTCCCGGATTTCCGTTAACATGCGCGACATAAGGCCCTACCTCCTTCGTCCAGCAGGCCCAGCCGGGAAAAGGCTACGGCGGCGGCGCCGACGACCCCCGCCATTTCCGGCCAGGTGGATAGCACTATTGGCACGTCCCCGGCGGCCGGGGGCAGGGCGCGCTGGCGCACCACTCGCGTTACCGTGGCAAGCAGCAGGCTGCCGTTACGGCTGACGCCGCCGCCCAGGACCACCAGCTCCGGGTCGAAGATGGTCACCAGGGAGGCGATGCCCAGGCCGATATACCGGGCCGCTTCCCCCATAACCTCCAGGGCCAGCTCATCGCCGGCTGCGGCGGCAGTGGCGACGTGGAGGGCGGTGACTTCCTCGCCCCGGCCCGCCAGGGCCCCCAGGCTCGAGGGCCGGCCGGCGGCGAGGAGGGCCGCCGCCCGATTGGCGATGGCCCGGCCCGAGGCCAGGGCCTCCCAGCAGCCACGGTTACCGCAGCCGCAGAGGGGCCCTTCCGGGTCGATGACCATGTGGCCGATTTCGCCGGCGTTGCCGTGATGGCCGCGATAGATCCGGCCGCCCAGGATCAGGCCGCCGCCGATACCGGTGCCAATGGCGATATACAACAGGTCTTCGACCCGCCGCCCCTGGCCGAAACACTTCTCCCCCCAGGCCGCCGCCCGGGCGTCGTTCTCCAGGAAGAGGGGGAGGTTGAGTTCCTTTTCCAGGATGGCGCTGATGGGGACGTCCCGCCAGTTCAAGTTGGAAGCCAGGACGACCCTGCCACTGTCAATATCGAGGACACCGGGCACGACTATGCCGATGCCCTTGATCCCCTGCCGGTCGCCGGCGGCCGCCGCCACCTGGCGCAGCCCGGCGATGATTCGCTGGATGACTCCCATAGCGCCATCCCCGGGACAGGTAGGTATAATAAGATCTTTGACGACCTGACCGGCCTGATCCACCAGGCCAAAGGCGATTTTAGTGCCGCCGAGATCTACTCCCAGGACATAACTGCCTTTCTCACTAATATTGGTTCCTCCTTTGCTGGTTATCAAGGCCCCTTGGTTGGTTTTGCAATCACGTTCTTCCCCCATGTCAGTTTCCCACCGCAACTGGTTCCTGGGTTGCGGCCGCGCGGTAGGCGGCCAGGGCCACTTCCAGGGCCTTCAGCCCGTCCTGGCCGGAAACGAGGGGCTGGCGGCCGGCGGCGATGCTGGTTACGAAATCCTGCACCAGGAGGTAATCGGCGTCGCTGCCCCAGTTTTCGTAGCGGGTGGTCAGTTCACCCGGGCCGTAAACCGCCAGGTTCTGGGAAAACAAGTCCAGGTAGGCGGTACCGCCGGTGCCCACGATCTCCATGGTCACGTCCCCCCAGGTGGGGAACCCCTCGGGCCGTGACCAGCTGGTATCCAGGGTGGCGTAGGCGCCGCCGCTCAGTTCCAGGGAAAGGAGGCCGCAGTCGTCGATGGCGATATCGTGGAGGAGGGTGCCGGCCTCGGCGTAGACCCGGGTCACTTCCTGGCCCAAAAACCAGCGCAGGAGGTCGACGACGTGGACGGTATGGTCCATGACGGCGCCGCCGCCGGCCTTTTCCCGGTCTAAAAACCAACCGGGCGGCAGCGAGCCGTGGTTGGTGGCGCGGATGGCCATGACCCGGCCCAGCTTGCCGGCCTGGATCTCCTCCCGCAACCGGCGCGCCGCCGGGTGCAAGCGGCAGGGAAAGGCGACGCCCAGCTGGACGTTGTTCTCCCGGCAGGCGGCGATCATGCGGTTGGCGGCGGCGATGGTAGTGGCGATGGGTTTTTCACATAATATATGTTTACCCCGGGCCGCGGCGGCCAGGGCCAGTTCTTCATGTTCGACATTGGCGGAGCAGATAATGACCCCGTCGATGTCGGTAGCTAACAGGTCTGCCGCCGTGGGGAAGTACCTGGTGGCAAACTCTGCGGCCGCGGCCTGGCCCCGCTCGGCGTCGTCGTCGGCCAGGCCGGTGAATTCCACCCCGGGCAGGCGGGTAAGAGCGGCGGCGTAGCTGTAGGCGTGCATGTGGGCGAAACTTAAAATGCCAATTTTCATACCCGTCATCTCTCCTGACTACGCTATTGTGAAAACCCGGCCGGTGGCCGCCGATTCCAGGGCCGCCAGGGCCACCTCCAGGGTATGGAGGGCCACCTCGACACCGGTCGGAGGTGTAACATTGGGAAGCGGTGCGTCACCGGCTGGAGATGTAACACTAGCTGAAGGTGCGGCGGCTAGAGAGGCGGCATCATCCTCCAGGGCCCGCAAGGCTGCCCTTAAGCCGGCAATATACATATCCTCGTCCACCGGGCTTGTCAGGATACGTTTCCCCGGTTCGGCGTTGAGGGTTAACCTGAGGGGCGCCGTGTTTTCGGTGGACCAGGCGATCAGGCCGTTGGCGGCCGCGATCTCCAGCTCGTCGCCGCCCTGGTCCCCCGGCAGCCAGTTCCCGTCCAGGTGGGCGATAACCCCGTTCTGCAGGCGAAGGGAAACCTGGGCGTACTCACCGTCCAGGAGCTCCCGGTAGGCGGTGGAAGCGGCGTAAACCCGCTCAACCCGGCCGCAGCAGCCAATCAGGAAAGCTATATCCTGGGCGAGGAGGTCGAGGATGACGCCGCCGCTCGCTGGTAGGCTGCGGTGCCAGGCGCCGGCCGGGACGCCGGGCCGGCGCCTGGTGATCCGCACCACCCCGACCCGGCCCAAACTGCCGCCGGCCAGGAGCTCTCCGGCCCGGCGCAGGGGGGGCATAAAGGCGTTGAGGTGTAAAGGGATCAGACGGACCTCCGCCTCCCGACAGGCGGCCACGGCCTCCCGGGCCTGATCTAGGGTGCGGGCCAGGGGGGTTTCGCAGAGGATATCCTTACCCCGGCGGGCGGCTTCCTGCACCAGGGCGGCGTGGGTAGGGGTCGGGGTCGCGATAGCAACTACGTCTAAATCGGCAGCCAGGAGTTCTTCCGGGGACAGGGCCGGACAGCCGGCAGCTGCAGCCAGCCGGGTGGCGGCCGCGACGTCGGTATCGGCCACAGCCCGGAGTTCTACTCCCTCGATGCCCCGGTAGACGGCGGCATGGGCCTGGCCGGCGGCGCCGCAGCCGATGAGACCTATCCGTAGAGTCATGCTTTTTCACCTTCCAGCAGTGGAAGTTAGATTATGGCCCGCCATAAGTTGATGTTTACAATGATGTTTACGTACATTTTAACACTGTAGCCACTGCCAGCCGCGCTTCAGCCGGGCTGACCCGGAAGGGGGCGCCCGTCAAGAGGCAGTCGACGAAATGGGCCAGTTCTTCGGCGTAGGGATCGCCGGCCAACACCGGCGGCAGGTCGGCGCCCTTTAGGGTCGTCATTCCATCCCCGTTGTAGACCAGGACCTGTTTTTCGCCCTCCCTGGGGCTCAGGAACTCAACGGCCCCTTCCTCGCATACCAGGCGGTAGCCGGTGGTAAAGGGGTAGGAGGCCGGCATCAAGTGCCCGGCCTCCAGGCTGGCCAGGGCGCCGTTAGTATAGACCAGGTTGGATACCACGTGGGCCGGACCCGGCCGCCCGGGAGCCATGATTTCGTGCTTGGAAAAGGAGGTTGGCGTTCCCAGCAGCCAGTTGCTAATGTCGATGTCGTGGATCTGCAGATCCATAATGGTGCCGCCGCTCTGATTGCGGTCCAGGAGCCAGTTGTTCCAGCTCCAACCCGGGGTGGCGGATTCCCGCCAGGCGCCGAAGAAAAGGGGCCGGCCCAGCTTCCCTGCCGCCACCAGGGACTTCACCACCATGTATTCGGGCATGAACCGGCAGACGTGGGCGACCATCAAACGGACGCCGGCGGCCGCGACGGCCGCCATCATGGCGTCGATGTCGTCCAGGCTGATAGCGAAGGGCTTTTCTACCAGGATGTGCTTCCCGGCGGCAGCGGCTTTGACTACTGCTTCACGATGGAAGGGGGATGGCAAGCAGACATCGACGGCGTCCAGCTTTTCTGCAGCCAGCATCTCGTCCAGGGTGGCATAGGATTTAAGGCCATATTGCGCCGCCAGGGCGCCGGCCTTTTCCGTCCGAATATCCGCTACGGCCGCCAGCCGCGCCCGGGGATTATGGGCGTAGCCGGCGGCGTGGATCTCCCCGATAAACCCGGCGCCGACAATACCGATATTTATTACTTCTGTTCTGCTCATCTTACTTAGCCTCCGTCAAGAGAGATAAAAGGTGCTACTGCCGGATGGCCGGCTGCCGGGTGTACAGGGCCAGGAGCAGGATCAGGACCAGGCCGTTGATGATCTGCCGCCCGGCTTCGTCGGTATGCAGCACCACCAGCAGGCTTGCCAGGGCGGTAAGGATGATCGAGCCGAGCACTGTGCCGGTGTAAGAGCCTTCACCCCCGGCCAGGGAAGTGCCGCCGATGACCACCGCCGCCACTGACGGCAAGACGTAGGCGGCGCCCATGTTGACGAAAACAAAGTTATTGTAGGCGATAAGCCAGAAGCCGGCCAGGCTGCTTAATATGCCGCTCAAGATATAGGCGATGCCCTTGACCGTGGCGGCCCGCACCCCGGCCAGGTAGGCGGCGTTGTAGTTGCTGCCGATGGCGTAGACCTGCTGGCCGTAGACAGTCCGGCGCAGGATAAACTGCATCAGGATAATCATGATGAGGCCCAGGACCACCAGCCAGGGCAGGAAGGGAAACAGCCGGCGCGAGCCCAAGTAGGCGATGATAGGGGCCGGCATGCCCACCGGCGAACCGTGGGTGTAGATGAGCTGGATGGTGGTCACCACGTTGGCCATGGCCATGGTCATTACCAGGGGCGGCACCCGGGCGTAGAGGATGCCGGCGGCGTTAAACAGGCCGATGGTCGCCCCGGCGAGGATTACCAACACCAGGGCCGGGGCGATATTGCTGTTTTGACCGGCCATGGTCTGGGCCGCCAAAACGGCGCCCAGGGACATGACCGCCCCTACGGAGAGGTCAATGCCTTCCCCGCCGGCAATGACCACCAAGGTCTGGCCGGCGGCGGCGAAGCCCAGGAGGACCGCCATGGCGAGGATGCTGCCGATATTGGCCGGCGATAAGAAGCTGGCGTTGACCAGGCCGCCGCCGACAAAGAGGGCGATGGCGATAAGGCCGGCCATGAAAAGCTGGTTTTGCCGCAAGTTCTGACTGACTTTAGGCATGCTGGGTACCTCCCCGGCGACGCCGGCGCCCGCCGACGCCGGTCTCGCTCCGCTGGGTCAGGGCGGCGCTGGCCAGGCCCAGGATTACGATCAGATTGGCCAGGAGTTGCTGGTAGAAGGAGGCCAGGCTCGTCAGGCCAGGAATATTGTTGACGAAATTGCGGAAGAGGAAAAAGACGATATTATTGATGAGCCCCAGGAAGAGGGCCCCGGCTATGGAACCGCCGACGCTGCCCCAGCCCCCGGAAAGGCTGCAGCCCCCCAGGATCACGGCGGCAATGGAATTGAGGCCGAAGAGGAGGCCGATCTTGGGGTCGCCGGAAGCGGTCAGGGCCGTCAGGCACAGGCCGGCTACGCCGGTGATGCAGCCGCTGAAGGTATAGGCGAAGAACTTCACTCCGGCTGTGTTGATCCCTGAGGCGTAGGCGCTGCGCTCACGGCCGCCGACGGCGCGAAGGTAGATTCCTACTCGCTGCCGGGAGACTACCAGCCACAGCAACCCCATCGCCACGATAATCCAACCGGCCACAGGAATGCCCAGGAAGGAGGAGCCGTAAGCGGTATAAAGGGCGGATGGGACCATGCCGCCCGGCTTGGGCCATACCCACAGGGCTACACCGCCGACCACGGACATGGAAGCAAAGGTAGCCAGCAACGGCGGAATGCGGAGGTAGGCCACCATCAGGCCGTTACCCATCCCTACCAGGGTGGCGGCCACTAGGGCTACGGTCCAGCTCACCCCGACCGGCCAGTGCCCCTGGTTGGCCAGGGCGATGGCCAGGGTGTTAACCAGGGTCATGTTGCTACCGATGGAGAGGTCAATGCCCCCCGTCAACACCACTACCGTCTGGGCAATGGCCGCCAGCACCAGGGGCGCATTTACCGCCAGGAGGGAATTGAAATTGGAACTGCTGAAAAAGCCGGGACCCTGCACCAGGATGTTGATGATGATTCCTAAAAGTAAGAGCAGGTAGCCCGGAGCAGCCGGCGTAGCGCGCAGCCGGCGCCACAAGTGCATCATTTACGCTCCCTCCTTCGGCTTGGCCCGCTCCATGCCAAGCATGGCCGCCACCAGGCATTCTTCCGTTTTTTCGTGTTCCTGGATCACGGCCACTATTTCCCCTTCATAAAAAACGTAAATGCGCTCGGCGATGGCCAGGAGTTCTTCGTTATCGCTGGAGGAGATAAGTACCGCCGTTCCGGCCGCGGCCATGCTGCGCAGCAGGTCGTGAATTTCCCGGCGGGCGTTGACATCAACGCCCTTCGTCGGGTCATCAAGCAACAGCAGCCTGGGCTTTACCGCCAGCCAGCGGCCGATAATCAGCTTCTGCTGGTTGCCGCCGCTAAGGCTGTTGGCCGGGTGCCCGGGGCTGGCGGCGACAATACGCAGCTCTTTTATCTGCCGGCGGGCTTCGTCCTGCAGCACCCGAGGGTTGATGGCCTTAACCAACCGTTTTTTGGCCAGCCGCGCCAGGAACAGGTTCTCCGTCACGGAGCGTACCGGCAGGAGGCCCTCCCGCTCCCGGTCCCCGGAGATAAAGCCGATACCCCGGCGTACCGCCTCCCGCGGCGAGTGAAAGGCAACCGCTGCCCCGCTGTACTTCACCCGGCCGCTGGTAAAAGGAAGGAGGCCGTAAACGGCCCGCAAAAATTCCGCCTGCCCCTGCCCCTGCAAGCCGGCCAGGCCGATAATCTCGCCGGCCCGGGCCGTCAGGGTGACGCCCCGCACCCGGGGTGGCACCTGGAGGTCGGTAACGGACAGGACTACCTCTCGCTGCTCCTGTTCCCCTGCTCCGGCGGTTGCAATTTGGCACTTCTCGGGCCTGGTGCCGGTCATATGGTAGACTACCTCCGCCTCATCCACCTGGTCCAACTGGACGGAGGCCACGCTTTCCCCGCCGCGCAGGATTACGGCCGTCCGGCACAGGGCAAAGACTTCGTCGAAGCGATGGGAGACGAAGAGAATGGCGAGGCCTTTCCGGCTCATCTCCCGGAGGATGGTAAAGAGATGCTGTACCTGATCATGATGCAGGGAGGCCGTCACTTCGTCCAGGATGAGGATGCGGGGTTCCCAGGCCAGGGCTTTGGCCACTTCCACCAGGCTCTGGGCTGCCGGTTCCAGGTCGCCCGCCAGGGCGTCAGGGCCGGCGTCTACCTGCAGGCGTTCCAGTAATGCCAGCGCCCGCGCCCGAACCTTCCGGGTGTCCACAAAGCCCAGGGGCCGACAGGGCTCCCGGCCGAGGAGGAGGTTTTCGGCCACGGACAGCCTGGGCACCAGGCTCAGGTCCTGGTAGGCGACGGCAATACCGTGGCGGCGGGCGTCGGTAGGGGAATTAATGACCAGGGGCTTCCCGTCCAGCAGGATCGTGCCGCTGTCGGGTGCCACCAGGCCCCCCAGGACCTTGACCAGGGTACTCTTCCCCGAACCATTGGCCCCGAGGAGCGCCCGGATTTCTCCGGGCGCCAGGCTCAGGGCAGCATCCTTCAGGGCGGTCACGCCACCGAAATGCTTGCTGATCTGTTGTGCTTGTAACAAGGGCTCAACCCCTACTGGAACATTTTATCGATGTCTGCTTGGGACAGGACGCTGTCGATATAATAGGTATCGGGCTTATCCTTAGTCTTATCATACCATTCTTTGAGATTATCATTGGTGATGATCAGGGTGGGTTTGATCATGATGGCATTCTTATTTTCCTTATCCAGAGGATCGGAGGTCAGGACGCCATCCTTCAGCTTTTTACCCTGGAGCAGGTTGACGGCGATCATCAGGCCATCAGCGCCGATACCGGGAGGATTCTCCACGATGATGGCGTTCAGGGGATTGTTGGGGTTCTTCTGGTTGATGTCATACCATAGGCGCAAGTAAGCTATCCATTCGTCGCTGGTCATGGCCTTGGGTAACGGGTGCTTGGCTTCTTGCAGGGCATTGATAATCCCTACTGCCGCGCCGTCCTGGTTTAAAATGGCGTCAAACTTCGGGTAGGTAGCCAGCAGGCTGGTCATCAATTGCTTGGCTTTGCCTTCGTCCCAGTCCATGTTGACCTGCTTCAGGACCTTGATGCCGGGGTATTTGGCCAGGACATCGGCGAAGGCCTGGTGGCGGACTTCGTTGGCCGGCGCGCCGGCCATGGCGTCGAACTGCAGGATGTCGCCCTTGCCGTTCAACTGCTTGGCCAGCCATTCGGCCTGGATACGGGCCCATTCGTACTGGTCCGTGGTGACGCTGATGACCTTGGGATGACTGATATGCTGGTCAATGGCTATGACGAGGATGCCTTTGCTAACCGCTTTATCGATGGCCGGGGCCAAGGCCGTGGCCGATACTGGGTTGATCAGGATGGCGTCCACGCCGGAATTAATCAGTTGGTCCATCTGTTGGGCCTGGGTGGTGGCGTCGTTGTTGCCCTCATAGACGGAGTAGTTACTGATTAGCCCCTGGGATTTCAGCTTATCGGCCACTTGCTGCATGTTCTGCTCCATCTGGATGCGCCAGGCGTTACTGTTGGTGCCGTCCAGGAGGGCAATGTTGAAACCTGATTTCTTCGCTGTTTTTTCCGCCTGGCCGCTCTGGCCGCTTTTACCGGCCTCCGAAGATGCGCTCTTGCTGCCGCCGCACCCGGCCAGGGATAGGGATACTGCCAGGATTAACGCCAGGATGAGGAACAAACCCCTGGTGAGCCTGGTTTTCTTGCTGCCTTTACTGAACATTGATGGTCCTCCCTCCATTAAGGTTAAAGGATGATGAGTGATCTACTACCTGAAGGTGACTTGCCTGGGGCCGGACGTGTCAGTCCCGGCCAGCTATTTCTATGGGTGGGCGCCCTCACTCCTTTCCTGCCTCTAACCTCATTCAGGACAACAACATTAAAGGCGGTTTGCTCACCTCCTCTACAATCCGAGTTCCAACCGGACATCCAGGGGGATGTCGTCCATGAGGGCGCCGTTGGTGTTGAAGGGGGTGTCGCGGTCAATCATAAGGCCGAAGTTGGCGCCCTCGGCTACGGCCGCCTTTAAATTGCGGGCGCGGACGGCGTCGCCGACATTGACTACTTTCAGGCCGGCGGCCAGCAGTTCATTGAACAGCCCGCTATTTGGCTGCACCTGGCACAGGACGACAGTATCGGCGGGCATGGTGATACGGTTGAACTCCCGGTCCATGATGACGGCTGCGTCGGCACGAATCTCCAGTAGCGTGGCGCTGGTGATGACCCGGACCGGGTGCTTGTACGGCTTCGAGGTTAAGGCTTCGGCATCGGTCTGGTTAAAGCGCTTGCGTACTACGTACATGTGCACCGGCTCGATGGTGGCCCCCAGTTCCCGGTTCGGTGTTATGATAGTCACCTGCTTGCCGATGGAGGCCAGGAACTGGGCCGTATCGACGGCCTGGAAATGGTCGCCCCACACGATTACCCGCTCGCCGACCCGGGTCATCTGGCGGTCGCCCGGGTAATGCTCGCAGGTCCGTTTCGGGCAGGCCATGACTTCTTCAAACCTTACTACATTGCTACCGTTGGCCCCGGGCAGGTCGGGGACATAGGAACTGGCGCCGGTGGCGTTGACGACGACATCGTAAGTACGCAGGTCGTCCACCGTGGGCTGGGTGCGGTAGCGGACCGCCACCCCCAGGGATTTGATCTGGTGGCGAATCCAGTCGGCGTACCACTTCATCTTTTCTTTGCCCGGTACCAGGCAGCAGCCGAGGATGGCCCCGCCCAGTTCGCCGGTCTTTTCGAAGATGGTCACTTTATGGCCGCGAATGGCGGCTACCCGCGCGGCCTCCATGCCGGCCGGCCCGCCGCCCACGACGGCGATGTTCAGGCTCTGTTTTGCTTTTTGCATGCGGGCGTAGCGGGCATCGCCCACCGCCGGGTTGATGGCGCAGCGGATCTCTTTCTTGGCCAGCATGGATTCCTGCCAGCAACCTACCAGGCAGGAGATGCAGCGGCGGATCTCCTGGGTTTTACCCTGGCGGGCTTTGACCGGCCAGTAAGGGTCGGCAAGGAGCTGGCGGGAGAGGCCGACCAGGTCGGTCTTACCTGCGGCCAGGATCTGCTCGCAGTATTCGGGATCGCGCAGGGTGTGGCTGTTGATGACCGGGATGTTGACAACTTTTTTGATAGCTTCGGAGGCGTAAATGGTCCAGCCCTGCTCATAATACATGGGGTCGAAACCGGCCCCCGGGGTTTCGGTGATGCACTGGCTGAGGTCCAGGGCGGCCACCCCGGCTTCCTCGAACATGCGAGCCACCGCTTTGCTTTCTTCCAGGTCACGGCCGCCGGGGATCCACTCGTCTACCGAGTAACGGACAAGGACGGGAAAATCGCGGCCGCACTTCTTGTGAATCTGGTCGATGATGGCCAGGGGGAAGCGCAGGCGGTTCTCCAGGGAGCCGCCGAAGCGGTCGTTGCGGCGGTTGGTGTAGGGACTCATAAACTGGGCCAGGAGGTAGCCGTGGGCGGCGTGGAGTTCCACAGCGTCAAAGCCAGCCTGCTGAACCCGCCAGGCGGCCTCGGAGAAGAGTTCGATCATGTCCAGGACCTCTTCGACCGTCATGGCCCGGGCCTGTTTGCCCTTCTCTTCGGCATTGGCGTAAATGACCTCATGGCCCGCCGACCAGGGGACCTTGATGACCATGTCGTTGGTGGACATGGTGTTGTAACGCGGGATGGCGGCCTGGCGGCCGGGGTGCTGCAGCTGGACGGCGCATTTGGCCCCGTAACGGTGCATGGCTTCCGCCAGGCGGGCCAGGCCGGGGATGTGGTTGTCGCCGTCGGCAACCAGAGAGGTTACCGTCGGCCGGCCGGTCTTGCCGTCCGGGCTGGTGGCGCCGACGATGATAAAACCGGTGCCGCCTCTGGCGATTTCGGCGTGATGCAGGATATCCCGCTCGCTGACGGAACCGTCGGCATGGGAGGAACTGATATCGGTGGGTACGTGGACAATGCGGTTGGCTAACTCCAGATCGCCGATGCGAATTGGTTTGAACAGGTTGGGAAAATTGGCCATTGATCCATCTCTCCCTTTAGTGGCATTAACGCCAAATAAGTAAAAAATGTACGACCTCCACTTAATTCCTCTTTCGGTTATACTTTCTACCTAAGACCAAAAATGGCGTGTTTTACCATCTATATTAAAAATCACCTCCTGGAAAAGGGTTCTGGTAAAGCTGGGGAGTGAGGCCCCATGAGAGGCTCCTGGTCTTCTCTAGTTCGCCGGTGGCGGCGTACTATCTGGGGCGGCAATGCTGCCGGCGCGCTGGTTTTCACCCGCCAAGGAGGGTTCGGCGCTTTGTTCCGCAAAGGAGGGCCAGAACTTGGTAGCCAGAAGGTTATGCAGCACGATACTGGCCACCCCGAACAAGCGGGCCTTCTCGCCCAGCTGGTTGGGGATCAGGCGCACGGCGGCGCCGGGTACCTTCAGCCCGTGGGTGGCCATGGTTTTGCGGACATGCTGGAGCATAAAACTCTTTTCGCCGAGGAGGCTGCCCCCCAGGATAATGGCTTCGGGGTTCAGAAGGTTAATAAGGTTGGCCAGGCCGATCCCCAGGCTGACCCCGGCTTCCGTCAGGGCATTGACCGCCAGCTGATCACCAGCCAGGGCGGCTTTGTTCAAGATTTCCGGCGTCACCTGGTCGATATTGTCAACAATCTCCGTAATTACCGTGGGAACGCCCCGCTTTACCGCTTTGGTCACCCGCGCCCAGATGGCCGGCCAGGCCACCAGGTTTTCCAGGCAGCCGATATTGCCGCACTCGCACCTTTCCCCACCCTTGTCGATGCTCATATGGCCCAGTTCGCCGGCGCTGCCGGTAAAACCGCGAAAAACCTCACCGTTTAAAATCAACCCCGCCCCCACGCCGCTGCCTATAGACACGTAAACCATGTTAGCAAAGGGACGCCCGGCCCCGAACCACTTCTCGCCGATGGCCGCAGCATTGGTGTCGTTTTCCACATATACTAGATTATGAAAGCGTTGCGCCAGCGTCGGCCCCAGGGGCAGGTCCATCCAGTTGAGCTTCAAGGAGTAGCGGATTACCCCGGCGCCAGCGTCCACCAAACCGGGGGTCGATATCCCGATGCCGACCACCGGCAATTCCCGCGCCCCTCCAGTGCTCAATACACGGCCCACCTCCGCACCGATGAACTCCGCCAGGGCATCGCCGGCCAGCTGGTGGGGAATGGTTCGTTCCTGCTCCAATTCTTGGGCATTCAAATCCGTAAGGGCGATGGTGAGATAAGAATCGGTGACATCGACCGCTACGATGTACCCAGCCCGGGCGTTGAATTCCAGCAGGGTCGGCTTGCGCCCACCCCGCGACCGGCCTTCTCCTACACTGCGGACCCAGCCATCGGTAATCAGGTCACTCACCAGGGAGGCAACCGTAGTCGGGCTGAGGTGGGTCTGGCGGGCGATGTCCACCCGGGCAATGGGGCCGGAGGCGCGAATGGTTTCCAGCACCTTCGCCCGGTTCATTTCTTGCAACAATTTTAAGTCTGCCGGTCCCCGGTTCGTTTTCATAACCTATTCTCCATACTTTTTGCAGTGGTTTTATTAAGTAGTGGGTAAAGTGGGGCTTCAACGTACTTATGTACGCGTGACAGACCTTCCTTGCGCCCCGGGCCCTTCCTTGGGCAATCCCAAGGTCGCCGGTTGTGTGTCTTGAAATATTTAATTCTATTCGCCACGGCGTCGAAGATTCCTGCTTGCTTAGCCAGGTTGATTTAAAAAAATCTTTAAACTATCTTTGGAATAAGTCGACAATATTAGCCGCTATATATTCTCTTCCCCGCGGCAATGGCCGTCGTGTCTATTGCGACAAATACGTACCTTCCGGCTTTGGTAGCCCACTTTTTCTTATGCCCATTTTAAGCTGCTGGCCCTGGCGTGGGGCGCTATTTTACCAGAATCTATGGCCGCCGTGGAAATGTGATTGAAGATATTGCTGGGCCTTTAAGGGCCAACAAATGGCTATCAGGCCAGTGCTGCCTTGAAGAGTCCAATTGCTGCCAGGCTTCCATAGTAGATAGGGACTGTTAACAAAGAGGGCTGGACTGACAGCACCAACTGGATCGTGGCCCCGGGCCGTCCCCTGGTTAATAACCTTTTATCCTGGTTCTAACCTCCCGCCAGAGGCTTAATAATCTTAAGTTGGTCTCCGGGTTGCAATCTATAAGTTAGATATTCTTGTTGCAAAAGTTTCCGCCCGTTAACCCAAACGGCGACCTGGAGAGGAAGTTTTATTTCCCTTAATACATCCTCGATGGTAGAATTAGGGGCTACTGTGTATTTCTTATTGTTAATATCTATTTCCATTCGTGCACCCACCTTATTGATCGCAATGAAGGGCCGACAAATGACGTCATTCTAAAAGCCAGTCAAGGGATAGTTCCTTTAATTTGGTAACAGTCGGGTTGCCATCTACCGGATCCCAACCGGCCAAACGGTAGTATTGGGCAAGGGCTTTGCTAAATTTCTCTTCATTAATACTCATTCCCTTTGATGGACCATCAGGCAAGGGTTCAAAGAAGCGTAGGGGTAAGCGATCCTGGCCTTTATTAAATCCTTCCCGGGCGTTAAAATAGCGCATCATATTAATGCGTCTTTCCCCAATACGCATTAATTCAGGCAAAGATGTTGCCCAGCCAATACCGCTACGACAGAGGGTTAATAAATCATCCGGCCCGTAAAGTTGCCAGGAGGGCCCCCAGGCGAATTGACAAAGGCAGAGTATATCAGTAACTGAATAAAAACATTGTGTCCGAAAGGCAAAACGTGCCTTTTCCTCATCTAAATCCCAGGGATTATCATAACCCCTCCAGGCACCAATTTGAGCCAGACGCTGTCCCTCGATACTATCGGGGGGCAAGACTAAGAGCGGATCATGTTCACTTGATTGATGATCAGCACCGAAAGGATTAACAGCATAAATTATACCAACCGCCGGTTTAAACTGCGGCATATGCGCTGGCATCTCTGAACCTTTCACGGCCATTACTAAATCTGGTGCTCCCCCCCCCAATTTAAGAGCAGCCCGGAGACTTCCTTCCGCCAATAAATCACCAAGACCTTCTCTTTTAGCAATCATCTCTATTAATCGTATTACCGCTTCTTCGTTGCCAAAATTGAGATCCAAACCGCCGGTATCAGTGTTGTTTATTAGTCCTCTGGTATAACACTCCATGGCAAAGGCAATAGTTGCCCCACACGATATGGTGTCCAGGCCATACATATTGCAGAGTTGGTTGGCGATAGCCACCGGTTCCAGACTGGTAACTCCGCAATAAGATCCCATCGCAGCGCAGGTTTCGTATTCAGGGCCACCATAACGGCCTTCCACTTTACCTGGTATGTTGACAACCCGCTTGCATCTTATGGCACAGGCGTAACAGGTATCCCTTTTCTTCAGAATAGTGGCCTTCATTGTTGCGCCGCTAAGATTTTCTGCTCCTTCCGGAAACCAACCGGAAGAAAAATTTCTGGTAGGCAAAAATCCCGCTTCGTGATTGCCAATTAAATCCCCGTCGGTACCATACTCCCCTAAAGAAGTGAGAGTACTGTTGGCAGTTATCCTTTGGGTAATCCCTTGAGTTAAAGAACGAAAGCCCTCCGGGTCCATCGGTAACCTCGGTTTACCTTTATGCACCACCACGGCCTTTAAATTTTTCGAGCCCATTACGGCCCCTAAACCTGTACGTCCATTGGCGCGGCTGCATTTATTAATAATGCAGGCAAAACGTACCAAATTTTCACCCGCCGGACCTATCTGAGCAATCTCGAGATCTTTAGAGCCTAACTCTTCTCTTATTAAATCTTCCACTATCCCGGTAACTTTCCCCCAGAGATGTCGTGCCGGGCGTAGTTCTACTTTTTCTCCTTCAATATAAAGATATACCGGCTCTACCGCCCTACCTTTAAAAACGAGGGCGTCCCAGCCATTAGCCTTTAATTCGGCCGGTAAAAAACCTCCTCCCTGGCTATCACCAATCGTCCCGGTTAAGGGACTTTTGGCTGCCACCACCATCCGGCTTTGACCACTTACCGGGAGCCCGGTCAAGGGCGATACGGCAAATACCAACATGTTTTCCGGGCCCAGAGGGTTAATACCAGGTGGCATATCTCGGAGAATTAAATACAGGGCCAGGGCCGACCCTCCGGGATAAAGTTTATAAGTTTCGCCGGGAATAATCTTTTTATGAATCGCCAAATTGTTTAGATCTACCTCAAGGATCTTCGCGTCGGGAAATACAGCCATTCTTTTTTATGCCCTCCCGAATCATTAATCAGTGGTTAACTGCAAGGCCCCAAAATAACAAAATTGTACACACTTGGGTTCACCGGAGCATAAATCGCAAACAACCGGAAAATCCAGGGTGTAATCCAAGTGAACAGCCTTGAAGGGGCAGACCTGGACACAGACCTGGCAATTTTGACAGAGGTCATAATCAATATAACGGACCCCGGTCCGGGTATCAATTTTAAAAGCTTTATAGGTGCAAGAAGTTACACAAAGGCAATTTCTACATAGTCTACAAACACCGATCTGCTGCTGAGCACTCCCGGCTTCAGAGGTTATCTTTAACCTTGACCCATTTAAAGTAAAAATCCCCTTATGTTCAGCCGCACACACAATGGCACAGTTCTGGCAACCAGTGCACTTTTTCACACGCACCTGGAGACGCATAATCTTTCCTCCATACTATTTAGGGTTAAATAAATTTGTAATTGAGGCTGGAAGGGATAATTGCTCCAGCTTATCTATGATAAGAGCTCCCCGTTCGTTAAAACCCCTTTGTCTAAGATACTCCGGTTGTGCAGGTGAAATTGGTTTGGCTCCATAGTACATATCTAATATTTTATAAAGCGTAAACACCCTCGCCCCGGTAATTTCTAGCTCATCCGCAGTAATTACAAAGCCGGTAATAGCCTCGAGCCATTCCAGTATCTTCTTTTGTGGCAGCGTCCATTTAGGGCAGGAAGGCAAGCAGTATTTTAGGGACCGATTATTTTCTTCCCTAACCAGAGCCTCAACTGACAATTGCTTAGAACTAAACGATGGTGTTAGTACAAAGTTGGCTTCTTGACCATCCCGTTGATAATCAATGCATCCTCCCGGGCAACCAAAGCACGATTTTCTTCCCGGCATTGCGGTTTGATTTACCCGTTCGCTTTTCTGCTTTATACTGTTAAAAAGGTAGAGATTTACATCCCGTAAAAGATCTTTAACATTTCTTTCGCTATCAAATTTGCCGTCAGCTACTATTGATATTGCCTTTACCCCTTTTGAAAGCAATTGCCCACCCATATCTACTTCTAAATATTCATTACTGCGGCTCTTGTCTTCCTCTACTGCCAGGACGGTAAGGGCTTCCGGCGTAAGGTCCCTTATTTTGGCTTCTGTATCCAAAGCATTTTCTGGTTCTAAATCGGGTACAGCTTTAAGAGCGATGCCCTGGCTGGCTATAGCCACCCATACCGGCGCCAGAGACTTGCCATTCAACACCATACCATCAAACCCGGCCAGCCTTATGGCAGCAGCTACATTACCATATAACATATCATAATGTAAGCCTTTCTTAGAAACAGATATTAATACCGCTGGAGCGCTGCCGGGGATAGGGGTACCGGCGAAGGGACCGGCCATGATTAACAGAGGTTCATCTAAGGAACTGGTACTTTGAAGATCTTCGAGTAAATAACGTAAACCTAATCCTAAGCCGCCTAAGTATTGCGAATACCATTTCCGTGGTAGTCTTTCCTCACTAACATTGCTCTGATTTAAATCGATTCGAAGCAGCCTTTCCTGAATTCCCGCCATAGAAATCTCCTTCTTCTTATTTTAAGGCGTGGGCTAAGGCCCACGCCTTATGGTAAGCCATAACCTAGGGGCAAACTATAAAGAAACTCCTGAAGGTCTGGTCACCGTTGTTATAAGACAGGTGTTTGATACCGCGCGGGATTTTAATCGCCTGCCCCGTTTCCACTTTATATTCCTGGCCGGCAATAACAAAAACACCTTGCCCTGCAAACAGATAGCAGTACTCATCACCATTTTCGTGGACATGCAGCTCCAGGGAGGCTCCCGGTTCACATTCGAAAATACCTGCTTCTATCGGGGTTCTAGCCGGTAGTTCCTTGTTAATAAATATTACCTCTTTGCCCCAACTGGTCTTGTTTTGTTCAGGATTAATAAGCATTTATTACCCCTCCATGGAAGAATTTTTAGCCGGCCTGACTATAATCGGCTTTTCATTTAAAGAAAGGGAGAGTAACGTGCCAATAATAGCCATGCCTGCAAAATATAGAAATACATTATGATAACTGATACCGGTAGCTTTGGTAACAATAAGAAAGCCAGCAATGATCGGGGCCACAAACCCCCCGAATTGCCCAATACCCTGGGTTATCCCGGTAACTGTGCCTACCATTTCATTAGGATAACGCAATTGGACAAAAGCATAAATTGGGCCATCATACATAACAACAAACATCCCTAATAAGCCAAAAACAATGATCAGGATGGGGATGTTCCCTTTAGGAATAAGGTTAACAGCATACAGAACCACTGCCAAAGCGAAAAAGGCAAGGGATAGTACTGGGCGTGCTTTGGAATTAAATACTTTATCCATTAAAGTCCCGCCCAACATCTGTCCCAATAAACCTACCAGGAAGGGAATAGCTGCCAGGAAACCCATAGCCTTAATATTAAATCCATGTTGCTCAACCAGGTAAGAAGTAAGCCAGGTGGTTGTTCCCCAATAAACACTAGTTTTACAGAAAACTATAGCTGTAATGACCCATAAATAAGGATCACCCGCCACTTCTTTAAAATCTGGTTTCACTTTGACCGCGGTATTTGTATTAGCTTTAACCATGTCCTGTTTCTTAATATAATTATATTCCTCTTGATTGATCCTTCCGGCCTGTAAAGCTTCTTCGGGTTTATTGTACATATAGAACTTCAATACCAGGACTCCTACTATGCCGGGTATAGCCAACAGGTAAAATACCATCCGCCAACCCCAAGCTGCGGTAATAAAAGCGACAACAACCGGGATAATAGCCGGGGCTATCGTCCAGGAAGTAGTAAAAAAGGCGGTGGCCCGGCCCTTTTCCTGAGGTGGAAACCAGTCACCAATGGCTCGAATACTGGGGGAGAAGTGTAACCCCTCACCTACCCCCAGTCCAAGGCGTACAATGATAAATTGGGTTAAGGATTTAATCACTCCCGTCAAGAAACTAAAACAGGTAAAGGCCACAATTGACACGCCCATAACGATCTTCGGTCCCCATTTATCGGCAGCTATGCCAGCGGGAATCTGCATGATGGCATAGGCCAGGAAAAAAAGGGAGGCAGCTAAACCTATTACCTCGTGGGATAGCCCTAAATCATTCCGGATAAAAGGCAATAAATTTAGGACCGCTATTTTATCAAAATAATTTATTACATACAAAAGCCAAACTGTCACCAATATAACGTAGCGATACCGCGTACCGGTCATTAATTTGCCCTCCTTTATTATTACTGTTTTATGGTTTTCACCGTTTCGTGGGTTTACATTTTTTGACTATCCTTCTTAAACAAAAGCAGCCCTTGAGCATCGACAACTTGTGTAAACCGGTTTCGACGGGGAAAGCTAGCGATTAGCTGGCCTCCCCCCTAAACCATTAGAAACACGTTGGTGAGGCTCATGTCACAGCCGTTCGCGCCAGAAACCAGTTTTCTTTTCGCTAAATACTTGTTATAATTTAGCTGAGGGTCCTAAAATAGTCTTTACTCTGGGCGGAGTAAGTGCAGGCTAAAATTAGGGCCCTTTTTCTATACATCGATGACCCCACTAACTTCAAACTCGACATAACTTTCATCATTACTAAGATACATATCGCCACCTAAATGCTGTAGGGTTTTTATTTTTACAGGATCAAAGTAATAAGGTGGTGGACCTCCCTGCTTTACTTTCTTTACTGCTTCCTCAATCGCGTAAGCATCCACAACTTCTCCAAAAAACGTCGTATGATCTCCGGAAACAATCTGTTGGGTTACTTTACATTCCAGATAAGCGTAGCATTCAGCTATATGGGGGGTTTTTAAGGTTTTGCCCGGAACAGAGGTCCAGCCGGTTTCATGAAACTTGTTATATTTTTTTCCTGACTTGCGACCACACCAATTAGCTCCTTCTGCCAGGCTAATATCCGGAAAATTGACCACGAATTCCCGGCGCTTATTTATTAATTCATGGGAGTACCTTTTAGGTGACACGGCAATTGCTACAATTAAAGGTTGATGGGACACCGGGGTAGCCCAGGCTAAAGTAATAATATTGGGGTTATCATTATCATCCAGACAGGTTACGAGAACTACCGGACGCGGTAAAAGAATGAAGTCCAACCCTTTAGTTAATTTGATCTTGTCATTCTCATTGAATGGCATCGATGATTCACCATCCTTGCTCTATTCTTTTGGACTGCCATTATTTTGGCTGGGGTTAAATTGGCCATTATTAAATTCTATTACAAACCTGGAAATCTTTTCGATTAATACCTCTAGATAGGCCCTACCTTTTTCCACCGTCGCCAACCCTGGATTACCATACGTGCCATCATAAAGATTAGAATCTGGCCACCGGTTTAAAATCATTGCACTTTGTTCAAAGGCTATTACCCGTCGAGGGCGATAACGTTTGGATACTTCTTGGGCTAAATCCATTTTTACATGTTCCTGATCGAGGGCCAGCATAATGGAAGTTTCCATTTCATTGGCATGGGTCCCATCCCTGAAGTTTTCCCCTATCTGATTGCATTCCTCAGGCGCCATGAAAATATATGTTGCCGCTGCGACTGCAATTCCTTCCTTTTCATAACGATCCACTAAATCATTGGCAACCGACTGCATTAAATGCAAGTTAGGGTTATGACCATTTAACAGGAAGAACTTTTTAAATCCGCATCTGATTAAACTATAGCAAATATCATGGACCGCCCTACGAAACGTTTCTGCTGAAAAACTTATTGTCCCGGGGTACGTATGCCAAAGCTCTGAAAAACCAAAGTTGAGGGGAGGAGTCACCAACATATTAGTTTTTTCCGCCACTTTGCGGGCAATATAATCGGCAGCTGCAATATCAACTTTTAGTGGCAAGTGAGGACCGTGTTGTTCCGTCGAGCCCAGGGGGACAATGACTACCGGATCCCTTTGGAGCCATTCGCGGGCTTCTACCCAGGTGAGATCACATAACTCCATAATATCCTTGCTCCTTTGCTTTTTATTTATATGGTACCGTTGCAACCCCCGATAATTAAATCCTATCCCTCCCTTTGCTCTAGAATGAGGGTGGTGAAACGGCCCATACAGCCTGAAGTTCTTCGGTATCGCTTGGGTTACACCATTTATGGGGTGTTGAACTGCTAAACAGAATGGAATCCCCTTTATTTAATAAATAAACTTCGTTATCATTAATGCAAACTTGCATTGAACCTTTTAAGATAAAGCCGTATTCGAAACCGTCGTGAATAAAGTTCTCGTCTCCTGTTGATGCCTTGGGGGGGGCAGTAATTAACATGAATTCGACCGGGCCTTTTAGGTCCGGAGATAATAATTGATAACGTATATTAGAGCTAGGATAAACTAACTCTTTTCGCCTATTGGGATGAACTATTTTTACCCTTGGCTCATCAGGGTCAGTCATTTGATTATTAGAACCCACCATATGCTCCTCATCATGGAAAAAAAAGGCGGTTGGTACCCCCAAAACAGAGGCGATTTTTTGCAACGCCCCTACTGTGGGGTTAATCAGGCCCCGTTCCAATTGGCTAATATAACTCTGGGAGTGCCCACTTTTTTGGGCTAATTCAACCATAGTGATGTTTTTTTGCTTGCGCAGCTTCTTCAGATTCTCGCCAAGAAAGTTATTCAATCATGACGCCCCTATTACCCAATATTATTGAGGGTTATATTTTTATCAATATAGTTCTACACATTATTAAAAAATCCTTCTCGTCTTCTTAAAAAATTTACATTGCCGTAACATAACTTTTAAATAAAGAAGCCATCTTCCCTTCTGCGAGAAAAGATGGCTTCTTTGCCTTCTTCGCAACAACCTTGCTTGGCTTATTTCAATTAAGTTTAGTATATAGTATAAGGTGGTCGTTGTCAACAGCAGTATAGTGAACTGTGTTACCGGACTGTGATATTGTCACCCTGTAAGCGGACTGCAAAAATGTCACTATTCGGGGAGAAATTTTTTTGGGGCCTTCTCCAGGAACTGCTCACATCAAGGATTCTTATTTATTTGCCTTGGCTTGTTCGGCTAGTTTATCAACATCGATTTTACCCGCTTTAACATCTGCGATAATCTGGTTTATTTTAGCTGTGGAATCTGCTGATACTTTATCTTTTAGTTTGTTGTTCCAAATCAATCCGGTAGCATCTTCTTTAATGCCTACACTATAACATTTGGCTTCAAATTTCCCTGTCTGTATCTCCTGGGTGACATATTCCATAGGATAATAGTATTTACTACTGGCAATTACTGTTTCTGGAGCATACTGGCTTTGATCAGTTGCTATGCCGATCCCGTAAACACCCTTCTCTTTGGTTGCCTGGAAAGCTCCTAAACCAGCCTGATTGGCATTGGGTAAAATAACATCGACACCATTCTGGATCATTGCCATGGCTGTTTCTTTAGCTTTAGCCACATCATCCCAGGAGCCGATATAAGCCGTAGTTACCTCAATTTTAGGATTGAAATATTTAGCACCAGCAACAAAACCATCCCGTGGTTCACTAACTGCCGGGATATCAAAACCTCCGATATAAGCTATTTTCCCGGTTTTACTTGCTGCAGCAGCCACCAAGCCAGCAAAGAAGCCTGCTTGGTGCGTCGAGGCAAAAATGGAAGCCATATTAGGCGGTTGGCTATCGGTATTACTGGTGACCACAAATTTAACCTTGGGAAAATCCCGGGCTACTTTTTTAGCATCATCTTTATATTGATAACCATGGGCAAATATAATGTCATATCCCTGGGTGGCATAAGCACGAAATGCTTCTAACTGGTCCGATTGACCAACATTCTCCCGGTAAGAGACATCAACCCCCATTTCCTTGACTTTCATTAAACTATTATATGCAATAGCATCCCACCCGTTATCGTTTATTGGTCCAGGTAGTATTAAAGCAACCCTTAGTTTTGTTGCCTGACTGGTATTAGGTTTGGAATCCCCATTTTGTTTTACTTGATCATTGGAAGTTTTGGAACCGCAACCGCTTATTGTAAAAACCACTATCAACATCAATGCCAAAATAAAAGCATAAATTTTTACCTTTTTCATTATTCCTTTCACCTCCGAAATTGGTTAGCTTTAAATCCTTATTCAAGCTAGTATATTAGCCACGCTAAATATATGTTATTTTTTACTCTCTTCTACAAGTTTAGCAACATCCAATTTGCCGCTTTTGACATCTTCAATAGCCTGATTTATTTTAGACATGGCCTCAGCTGAAACTTTATCTTTTAATTTGTTGTTCCAAATCAAGCCGGTAGCATCTTCTTTAATGCCGACACGGTAACACCTGGCTTCAAATTTTCCCTCTTTCACTAAATTAGCAACATATTCCAAAGGGTAATAGTATTTGCTGCTGGCAACCACCGTTTCCGGAGCGGACTGACTTTGATCCCGGGAGATACCGATGGCATAAACTTTTTTCTCGGCGGCTGCCTGAATTGCTCCCAGGCCGGCCTGATCGGCGTTTGGTAGAATAACATCAACGCCCTTCTGAATTAAGGCATTAGCTATTTCCTTAGCCTTGGCCGAATCATCCCAGCTACCAATGAAAGCAGTCGTAACTTTAGCCTCGGAATCGATATACTTGGCACCGGCGATAAAACCGTCCCGTGGTTCGGTTACTGCCGGGATATCCATGGCGCCAATATAAGCCAGTTGGTGAGTTTTAGTTATTGCTCCCGCTACCATACCGGCAAAAAAACCAGCCTGGTAGGTGTTAGCGTAAATCGAAGCAACATTCGGTTCCTGGCTAAAGTTATTACTAGTTACTACAAATTTTATTTGCGGGAATTCCGGGGCTACCTTTTTAGCGGCGTCTGTAAATTCATAACCATGAGCAAAGATAATATTATAGCCCTGGGTAGCATAGGCCCGGAAGGCTTCAAGTTGATCCGACTGGGCTACATTTTCCCGGTAAGAGGTTTGTGCCCCACCTTCTTTTACCTTTTGCAAACTTTCATAGGCAATAGCATTCCAACCATTATCATTAATAGGGCCGGATAGTAGTAAGGCCACCTTTAAAACCGGTTTATTTTCCTGTGGAGCAGTTTGGTTTGCCGATACGTTTTTATCCGTTTTCTGCCCACAACCACTGAAAACGAAAAGCATTGAGATAAAAACGATGACAAAGATACTCCTTATCTTTGATTTCCCCATGCCCTTACCTCCTGCCAATTTAAATTAATTATCGACCTCCATGCCCCCTGGTTCTACCGGGTAACCGGCGACCTGCAGATTCTCTGCCAGGACCTGCAGGCAATGTTCTACATGTTCGTAAAGTATTTGCCGAGCTTTAACTTTATCGCGCTGGCCTAGTGCATCAACTAAACGATCATGGTCATCGCAAAGTAGGATTAACTTTTCCGGTACATTGCGCAGTTGAGCCGCATACCAGCCTTCATAGTCCCAAATACGCAAATGTAAATCTAACAAGCGCGGTGCTGCGGCAGCTTCGTAAAGGTTGAAATGAAACTCTTTATTCAGGGTGTAATAGCACTCTTTGTCTTTTTCTTTAACGACGCGGCGGATCTCCCTGGACAATCGCCGCAGGGCAGTGATTTTCTCCTGCGGCGCTCGGGCAATAGCCCAGGTAACCGCCAGTTTTTCCAGCTCCCGCCGGATGTACATCAGCTCCTTGATTTCGGGCCAGGACAAGGTTTTAATTTCAAACCCTACGTTGGGCAGTAAAGTTACCAGACCTTGCTCCACCAGGAGTTTGACCGCCTCATTAACCGGTGTACGACTAACTCCCAGTTGGGCTGCTATTTCCGCAGCACTGAAACGCTGGCCCGGTTTTAATTCTCCCGAGGTAATTTGCTCCTTAAGGGTTTCGTAAACAAGTTGACCTTTGGTATAAAAGTTGATCTGTCCTTTGCTGTTTGCTGACGGCAATTATATCCAGCTCCTGCTATTCAATAGTTATAGTTTCCTTATCGGCCAACAATTCCTGTAACCGCTGCAAAAATTGCGCCGCCGTAGCTCCATCAATAAGGCGATGATCGTGGGTGAGACTCAGCGGCAATATCCTTTTGGTTACCAGTTTCCCCGCTTCCAGGTTCGGCATGGTCTTAATCCGGCCTACTCCCAGGATGGCTGCTTCCGGCGGGTTGAGGAGGGGGGTGAAATAGGTGATTTCATACCCGCCCAAGTTGCTTAACGTAAAAACACTACCGCTTAAATCGGCTTCAGTCAATTGTTTTCCCCGCGCCCGACTCACTAACTGCCGCAAGGCATCATTTATCTCCGCCAGGGACAGTTGATCGGCATCCGCCAGCACCGGTACGACCAGACCTTCAGGTAAGGCTATGGCCACACCGATATTAATGTGTTCGGCAATGTAAACCCTGTCTTCCTGAAGATAGCTACGAAATAACGACTGCTCTTTCAAGACGGAAGCCAAGATTTTTAGTAGTACGGACGTGAAGGTAAGCTGCGGTATCTCTGCTTTTTGCGCCCGGTATGCAGCCTCCAGGGACGCTACTTCCGCCTCGGCAAAAATAGTAACCTGGGGCACCTGCCAGCTCGCCAGCATCCGCCGGCTTATAGCCTGGCGCATGGGAGTGAGGAGGCTGCCTGGCGGTGCCGTTTCCGAGGGCACCGGCACCGCATTATCCCGAATGTTTTCCTGTGCCCCCATAGCTGTATTAATTGTACCTAATTGCGCCCCGACAGCCAAGACCTCGCCGCTGGCTGCTAAAATCTTGCTCAAAATACCATCCACCGGAGCTTCAACAACATTGGTTATTTTTTCCGTCATCACCTCCACTACCGGTTCACCCCTGGCCACGCGATCTCCTTCTGCCTTTAACCACTCCCCTACAGTTCCTTCAGTCATGGTCAAGCCTAATTTAGGCATGCTGATGGCAATTTCCAACGTTGTTACCCCCGAAGTAAGTTTTAGTCGCCAATTAAAGCCATGGCTGCCGAAACAATGTCAGCTGCTTCCGGCAAGACATAATCTTCCATTACCGGGGCAAAGGGCACGGGTACATCCAGGGAACATACTCGTTTAATGGGCGCCTTCAGGTCATTAAAGCAGCTATCCGCCAGGAACGCAGCAATTTCCGCCCCGTAGTTGCCGGTTTGCGGCCCTTCAAAGGCCAGGATCACCCGGCCGGTTTTGGACACGGAAGCAGCGATGGTTTCGTGATCATAGGGAATTAAAGTCCTGAGATCGATTACTTCCGCTATGATTCCCCGGGCAGCCAGTTGTTCCGCCGCCCGCAGGGCTTCATGGACCATTTTCATACTGCTAACAATTGTAATATCCTGACCTGGACGTCTGATTATTGCTTCCCCAATCGGGAGGCAATAATCCTCCGCCGGTACGTCCCCTTTCAAGTCGTAAAGAAGTTTATGTTCCAGGAAGATCACCGGGTTATCATCACGAATGGCGGTTTTGAGTAAACCTTTAGCGTCATAAGGCGTGGCTGGGGCCACGATGGTCAGTCCCGGAACATTCATAAAAAAGGCTTCAACGACCTGGGAGTGATGGTAAGCCGCTCGGAATCCAGCGCCGCAGGCTGTCCGGACAACTATGGGGCACTGCAGCTGGCCGTTGTACATATAGTGGGCCTTAGCCGAATTGTTAACTAACTGGTCGTAGCACTCGGTAATGAAATCGGCGAACATGATTTCGGCGATGGGCCTAAGGCCTGCAAATGCGGCACCGTTGGCCACCCCCAGGATAGCCGCTTCTGAAAGGGGGGTATCTTTAACCCGCCGGTCGCCGAATTTTGCCCACAACCCCCGGGTGACACCAAAGTCGCCACCCATACGCGCCACATCCTCACCAAGGATAAAGACCCGTTCATCGCGAGCCATTTCCTCATGTAGGGCTTCGTTAATGGCCTGGCGAAAAGAGAGCGTCCTCATCGGCCGGCAACCTCCCTTCCCACGTAAACATGCTGTACAGCGTCTGCCGGTGCCGGGTCAGGGCTGGCGAGGGTAAATGCTAACATAGCTGTGATTTCTTCTTCCGCTTTGCGTTCCAGCGCCTGGAGTTCAGCCTCCGCCACTTGATGGGTGTTTAAAAGTCTCTCCCGGCAGCGTTTCAATGGACATCTGTCTTTCCAGGTCTTTACCTCCTCCTGGGGCCGATAAGCGGCCGGATCCCCGGAGAAATGGCCCTGCCAGCGGTAAGTTTTTAGTTCCAGTAAAGTCGGCCCTTCTCCCTGGCGGGCCCGCGCCACGGCTGCAGTGACGGCATCGTAAACGGCCTCTACATCATTGCCATCGATAATTACGCCAGGAATATGGTACCCCCCAGCCATTTCGACCAGATCCTTAACCGGGTGGGCCCGCTCGGTATGGGTGGAAATAGCGTAATGGTTATTAACCAAGATATAAACAATGGGCAACTTCCAGGTAGCTGCCAGATTCAAACTTTCGTGAAATTCCCCCCGGCCTACGGTGCCATCACCGATGAAAATCGCCGTTACCTGTTCGGTGCCCTTGATCTGTGCCGCCACGGCCGTTCCCAACCCGGTCGCCATAATCGAGCCCTGGATAGCGTTGTTGCCCATATTCCCCACCATGACATCGGCAATATGCATGCTGCCACCTTTGCCGCCGCAGAGACCGGTTTTTTTACCGAAGATCTCGGCCATTACCCTTTCCCGCGGTGAGCCGGCCAGCAAGCAGATACCGTGGCTGCGATGGTCAGGAAATTTATAGTCCGCCTGCTTAAGGGCGCGAATGGCGCCTACCTGGCAGGCTTCCTGACCGATACTCAGGTGCAGAAAACCCGGGATCAGGCCTTTTTTAGCATAAGTATCTACCGTTTCTTCAAAACGGCGCACCAGGACCATATCATAATACAATGATAAAAGTGCTTCTGTACTTAACCCCACGGTACAATTCCTCCTCCGAAATCACGCGGGCTTACAGTTTTGCCCACGCTTTACTTTGTTGGAAACATTTAGTATGCATATTTGCTGTATAGACCTGACTCTTTCGGTATAGATATACTAAAATGTTGCTTTCTACCACTATATAGTTGCACCTAACCTCTATCTTTCCTTTGGCTTTTTTAAAACTAGCTAGGCTACAGAAGGCTTTTCTTCCAGAGTTACTACATAACCTTGGGCTTCTATTTGCTTTTTTAACCGCCTTACTCTACGTTCTCGTTCTTCTTTGGTATAGTAGTTTGGTCCTGGATCCTGATATTCAGTTGCATCTCTTAGAATATGGTAGATGATTTTAATCAGACTATGGGCGATGGCTATCAGGGCTTTTTTCTTACCTAGTCGTGGCGCCAATCGATGATATTTTGCGGAGAGATAGCTATCTTTGGTGCGTATCGCGGCCCAGGAACATTGGATTAAGGTCGACCGTAGGTATTGATCTCCTTTACGGGTTTTCCCGCTTTTTCGTTTGCCGGCACTTTCGTTATTCCCGGGACATAACCCCGTCCACGATGCTATATGGTCAGCATCGGGAAAGGGGGTCATGTCGACGCCTATTTCGGCGATTATGTCCTGGGTTGCTTCCTTCTTTATACCGGTTACCTTAGCCAGTCTCCCCGCTTCGGCGAAAAAAGGCTCCATCCTTCTTTCGATTTCGCCACTTAGTTCTTCGATTTGGTGCTCTAAAAACTCCAGGTGCTCGAGTTGTTGTCTCAGCAAGAGCCGGGTATGCTCTCCTATTCTCCCCTCCAGGGCTTTTTCTAGTTCCGGTATCTTATTGCGTAATCTCCCTTTAGCCATCTGGGCCAGTGCTTTGGGGTCTTCGTTCCCGTCTAACATCGCTTTTAAAATATCGCGCCCTGATTTGCCCATTATATCTGTGGCTACCGATGCTAATTTGATGTTGCTGTTTTCAAGCTGTTTTTGGACCCTTTGAACCTCACGGCTGTGTTCGGCTACTAATGCCGCTCTATACCGCGTTAGCTCCCTTAATTCCCTTATTTCTTTTGGCGGTATAAAGCTTCCTTCTAAAAGGCCATGCCTTAAAAAGTCAGCTATCCATTCTGCGTCTTTGCAGTCCGTCTTCTTCCCTTTTAAGGCTTTAAAGTGTTCAGGGTTGATCAGGATTAATTCGGGTATTTGGCCTTCAAGAATGTTGTATATCGGTTTCCAGTACACTCCCGTGCTTTCCATGGCTACAGCAGTAACTTCGTTTTCTAATAGCCATTCCAGTAACCCTTTTAAGTCTTCGGTCATGGTGCCAAAGGTTCTTATTTCTTGTTTTGGTTGTTTTCCTCCTGGCGTAAGCAGGCACGCCACTACCTTTTTCTTGTGGACATCCAGTCCACAACAGCGTTCGTATGCTACTTCCATCTTGCGGTTTCTTTACTTCCCTTCCTTCTTCTTTCGTCTTATTTAAACTACTGCCATGGGACACCTCGATGGTTTAAAGAATCTCCTCCACGTGCTCAACTCCAAATTGAGTATTGTTGTACTCTACTTTGACGTCTGCTTTTACAGTTCGTGGTTCCTAAAGGTGTCCGGCTCAGACTCCTCCACGGGCTCCTTGTGGGCACCAGAGCGAAGCCGAGCCTTTTCATGGCAGAGTTTTATCTATGCTATCACTTATTTGGTAGCCCGGGAATGGGGGCGGCCGCCCCCCTTCCCGGGCTACCACCGATTTCATTGTTCGTGGAGGGGGGCGTTAGCCCCCCATGAGGGGCTCCTCAGCAAAGGGCTATTCCCCCAGCTTTTTTTCATCAACCCGACGCAATTTTTCAGTCACCTCGACCAGACGGGTACCCATCTTGCTGGCTAAAGACACCCCCGCCGCATCTTCTTCCGCTCCGGCCCGGCCGCGGTCGTGGTTCCAGGCCGCCACGCCGTTATAGGCTGGCTGGCCGGGGGTTATCGGCGTAATGCCGTAGAGCAGGAAAAAGTTATTCAAGGCCGCCAGGGCAAATTCCTGACCGCCATTGCGTTCGCCGCCAACAGCAATGGCGCCGCCTGTTTTGTTTAATAAAGCCCCTTCTTTAATAGCTGCCCACAAAGGCCGCCAGCGATTTAAAAAATTGGCCAGCAAACCGCTGATATTCATCTGGTAAACAGGGGTACCGATCAGATAAGCATCGGCCGCCAGGATGGCCTCATAATACTGGCGCATATCATCCTCATGGGCAGGGCAATAAAGGTTTCCCGAACGCAGGCAACGATCGCAGTGCAGACAATGGTTAATCTTTTTGCCGGCCAGGGCGATTAGCTCCGTTTCTGCACCTGCTTCGCGACAGGCCTCCAAAGCTGTTTCCACCAGGAATAGGGTTGCCTGGCGCCGGGGGCTGCCGCTGATACCTAGAACTTTAATCGCCATAATGCTTCCCTCCTTAGAACTTTACTTTAACTTAAAAAGCTCTTTAACAACATTTCGCTATCCAGTACACCAGCGGCGAAGGTACGTCCCGTATTGATGTTGCGCATCTCCACCCGAGCCACGGTATGGACATTATGGTCTATGGCATAAAAGTTACAGCCTGCTTCCCGGTAAATGGTGGTAAAACCTTTACCACAGGCCGGGCTGTTGCAGGTTACCACCTGCGGGCTTATCCTTTCCAGGACGGTATCTTCCACATCCGCCCAGAATTCGACTGTAGCTCCATAAAGAAGGCTATCATTAATCCGTCCCATGGCCTGTATTTCATCCTTGATAAGTGGTGCCAGGGGGGCGCTACCTCGGGCAAAGGTGATCTTTTGGACCGGAAACCCCTTACGGCTTAACTGGTAGATGGCGGCCTCAATACTTCTGGCCGCTACCTGGATCGCACCGACCAGGCTCTGGCTGGGAGCTACACAAAGATAGAGAGTTTCGGGTTTGATTCCGCACCTGGCAGCAATTTCTTCCGTGATGGCTACCGTCGGCATGGTAACCATTTGCAAACAGAGTACGGCACTATCGGCTTCTTCATGATAACTGCCAACATAACTAACACACTCATCTTTCGGTAATCGCGCCAGAAGCCGGGCCGGGCCAGAACCCAGGGCATTGTTCCCCCCGCTAGATAATTGCCAACCAGCTACCTGGGAGCCCAGGCAGGCCAGTACTGGCTCCGCGGTAAAAACATCGACTCTAGTAAAGCTATAACCGCTGATACGCATTTCCCCCAGGCTTAATTTCCCTAAGCCCCCCATGGTGATAGCAGCATACAACAAACCAGCTTCTGGGCTGCCTTGACAGGCCAGACCCATATCGAGAACGTTGGTGCCATTAGGCAAGGAATGAACTTCAATACCCAACCCCGCGGCGTTTTCCCTGCCATGGATAAACAGCTTATGGGCTAAATCATTTAATCCTGGCACGTATAATCCCCCTTACAACCGCTTGCCGGTCACATCAATAACGGCCCCGTTGATAGCTCTGGCAACGTCACTGGCCAGGAAAAGCGCGACGGTGGCTACTTCTTCCGGTTGAACCCAGGTAGCCGGATCACTATCGTGGATCCGTGCCCGGGTAGAAGCCGTATTAATGAGTCCCAGGTTTAAAGCGTTAATCCGAACATCATATTCTTTCACTTCCTCGGCGGCAATCTTAGTAAAAGCTAAAACACCAGCTTTGGAGGCTCCATAAGCGCTGAAACCAGGAAAAAAATGACTGGCCGCGGTCGAGGAAATATTTAAAATACAACCGGAACGCCTTTCGATCATCTGCGGTAAAACAGCCCGGGTACAGAGAAAAGTCCCTGTCAGATTAATGTGGATCATTTCCTCCCAGTCTGCTAGACTGGTCTCCCAGCAAGGACTCGCTTTATAGATGGCAGCATTATTGATTAAGATGTCTACCCTCCCAAATAATCTATTTGTTTCTGCCATTAAACATTTAACCCCAGTTTCTGTACTTATATCGACAGGGCAGGCCCAAGCCTGACCACCACTTTCCTTAATTAAAGTAGCATTTCGTTCAATATCCATCTTGCTACGGGAAGCTAAAATAACTAATGCACCAGCAGCCGCAAAATATTCTGCCAGGACCTGGCCTACACCACGCCCAGATCCGGTAATAATAGCTACTTTATTGGCGAGGTTAAAATCCATAAAATTCACGTCACCTTTTCCATGTTACATGTTACATATATTCGACGCTTATTAATAAACTCCTGCTGAGTTTTATAATTTTCTTACCAAATTATCATTGACAATACTGTTCGCCAATTTAGGCAGATTTTAAGAGCCCCTATCGTCTTTGTAAATAACAGGAGATAACTAAACTAGCCATTTAATGTTTCTTTATAATCTCTTTCTGCCCACCAGCTGGTTAATCCCTCCACGAGATCAGCCCACTTTAATTGATAACCAGCGGCAGTTAAATTAGTAACAAAATCAAGGTGTCCCCGACCGGCACGGTAAATAGGTTCCCGCAATGGATGGGCCAGGTACCTAGGCAAGAGATTTAAATCACAATTTACCAGCAGGGAGGCCTGATATAACACCATTTCTTTGCTAATATACAAACTGGCTCCTAAAATTTTCCGGTCGCCGATACAAACATCGCCATAACCCCGAACCTGTACCTGCTTGATCCCCAAAGCGGTTAAAACCTCTACCCATTCCCAGGCTAAATTCAACAGCCAAGTTTCCGCCAACCATGGCGGGGTAGGTAAAAAAACGGCGGTAATAACCATCATACCCGGGGCTAAGACTACAGCTCCGCCACCACCCCGGCGGCGTAAGACCGGGACATGATCATCCCGGCAGGCGTGGAGATTTATCTCCTTTTCCGCCTTTGTGCCCCGGCCCAAGACAACCGCGATGGCTTCCGGCTCAGACAGGTAGAGGCTTTCTTGAGGCACCCGTTTAAAAGCCTCCACAGCCAATATATCGCCCGGGTAGGCTGGAAAATCTAAAACCATTTTTCCTTCCCCTTTTATTTTAACTATGCTCTATTTAATATTCTCCACTCATAAATAAAAACCTCTGTTTAACTCAACTTTAAAAATCATGAAATTAGAGCAGGAATTATTAAATAAAAAGCGAAATGTATTTTTAACCTTTGAAGGAGGAAGATGGGACGTGGCTAAAAAAGCTCTTTTAATAATTGATATGCAAAATGACTTTGTCGGTCCCCAACCTGTTATGCAGTGTGAAGGGGGGCGAGAAATTATACCGTCAATCCTAGAGCTCATATCCAATGCACGGCAAGCCGATATACCGATAATCCATATAATTCAAGAGCACCGGCGTCAAATGGCAGATTTCGGTCGTGAACTAGATGTTTCACCACCCCATTGCCTTGAAGGCACGACCGGTGCCCGCATTATTGAAGAGATCAAGGTTGAACCTGAGGATCTGATAGTTATCAAGCGACGTTTCAGCGGCTTCTTGGGTACTGATCTGGACTTACTATTACATGGTATGCAAGTTGATACCTTAATTATAGCCGGAGTGGCAACCGATGGCTGCATCAGAGCCACGGCCGTCGACGCCCACCAGCTAGGTTACCATGTTCATGTTATTGCCGATTGTGTGGCTGGAGCGAAGCAGGATTCCCACCAGGCAGCCCTGGCCTACTTGGCTCGGCTACAGCCGAAGGGAGTCATCAAAAGCGCCGATTTAATACCTGAAAACCTTGATTTTTAACGATCTACTTGGCTTGGTTTTACACACGGATTTTCCATATTGCCAGGTCGAAACAAAAGCATCCCCTAATTGTGGACGCTGCGGAACAGTTTTGACTGCTAGAACAAATGTTTATTCCACAATTATATCTACCACTTTTTGCTTATATACATCTATCATACCCTGGTCGCTAAAACCAACTTCGGGTATAACCGGGAGGCAAATTAACGATAGTGTCGCGAAGGGGCTATCCAGGGTGTTGCCCAACTTTTTGGCTGCCAGATTCAACTCTTCTAACTTGGCTACAACTATTTCCAGGGGTAAATCAGAAACCAGGCCGCCAATAGGTAAGCTCAGGTAGGCAAGAACCTTGCCCCCGGCGACTGCAACCAGGCCACCGTCCAGATCTATTAACGTCTTTAGAGCCAAAGCAAGATCTTCATCATCTATGCCTAAAGCGACCAGGTGATGATGGTCGTGGGCTACGGACGAAGCTATTGCCCCTCTCCTTAATCCAAAACCTTGAATAAAACCTATGATAATTTTTCCGCTCGCCCGGTGACGTTCTACCAGGATGAGTTTATTAATATCCTGCTGCGGATCTGGTTCAATATAATGATTCCTGACCGGCAGGCTAAGGTTTACCATTTTGGTAGAAATCTGACCGGGAACCATTTGTGCGGCCCGCACCATTATCACCTTTAATGCTTTTAACCCTAATTTCCTCACATCCATCGCCCTCCCTCACAATTTAGTTTAGTATACCGGCCAGCGCGGTCCCAGGTCCAGGCCTACCCTGGCGCGCAGATCCCTGGCCGCCCTGGTTGCTTCGGCCAAAATCTTGTTTTCATCCATATTTAACACCTGGCGGTGCCGCATGACAGGTCGACCATCGATAAAGACCGTATCCACGTCCTGGCCCTGGGCAGCATAAACCATCGTCGATACCGGATTAAAATTTGGAACTATATGGGGCTTGTTGCAATCAATAACAATCAGGTCAGCCCTTTTGCCGGGTTCCAGGGAGCCTATCAGATGATTCAGGCCCAGTGCCCTGGCGCCGTTAATGGTTGCCATTTCAATGACCCTTTCAGCCGGCACCACCGTGGGTCGAGTTTATTAACCTTATGGAGGCAGGCCGTCAGTTTCATCTCCCAGAACATGTCGTAGGTGTTGTTGCTGGGAGCGCCATCACAGCCTAGGGCCACGTCAACGCCAGCCGCCAGCAGCTCAGGCACCGGGCAAATACCGGAAGCACACTTGGAGTTAGAAGAAGGGTTATGAACCACCGTCGCCCCGCTCTGCTTGATTATGTCTATGTCCTCCGGCGTTAACCACACCCCGTGGACCACCAGGGTGCAAGGGCCCAGCAGGCCCAGTTCCGCCAATAATTGTGCCGGATGCTGGCCGAAGTTCTGCTGGATAAAAGCGATATCCTCCTGCACTTCGGCAAAATGGATGTGGATACCCATTTGTTTTTCCCTAGCCAGGGTGGCTACTTCTTTGAGCAGAGCGGCACTACTGCTGCCCAGGGGGCGCGGGCCCAGCCATACCGACAGGCGGCCGTCGCCGCTGCCTTCCCAGCGGGCATGTAGGGCCAGGGCTTGCTCCAGGCAGGCTTTTTTATCTTCCACCATGCCAGGGTACATGACATTTTACCGATCGGCGTAGGTGGAGACATCCATAATCGACTTGGCCAGGGCAGCGCGCATACCCGACTGCAAGACAGCGGCGGCGATGCCATCAAAGCCGTAACGGGAAGCCAGCAGGGTTTCGGCAAAGGTCGTTTTCCCTAACTTGAGCATTTCCAGCATGCAGAGTTCGGCGCTCACCCGCCCCTCATATTCGCTATAGTTACCCTGCAGCACCCAGACCCTTTGCTCAGCCAGTCGACCAGGGCCAGGTCGTCGGCGCAGCCCCTGATTAAGGCCTGGGCTAGATGGACGTGGCAGTCAATCAAACCCGGCATGATAATGCTGTTGCTGGCATCAATGATTTCTTTATCCTTGTGCCGGCCCAGGAGATCTTCACTTTTGCCGATGTCCACTATTTCCCGGCCCTCAATGGCAATGGCGCCGTCGTCAATGATCCGGCGCCGGTCATCGACGGTAATGATGGTTCCGTGAACTAGCAGGTAACCCAAAGCAATACCCCTCCACTTCATTTTAATAAAAGATTATACAAAAACGGGGCCACCTCCTTTAGGGGTTACCCCGAAATAAGACGCCGGCTAATTTGTGGTTTTGTCCAAAAAGAGGTTAGAGCCAGGAATGGTCAAGCATCAAGATCTTGATGGTGAAAAAAGTAAGGTAGCGTTGTTCTAGATCTCGCAGGTCAACCTTTAATAATTCCTCCACTTTTTGCAGGCGGTAGCGCAGGGTATTCTCATGAATGAAAAGGTTTCTGGCAGCATCGGCATAAGAGCAACCGCAGTTAAAGAAGGTAACCAGGCTAAGGAGTAAATCCTGACGTGAAGCTGGCTCCAGGGCCTGGATGGGGGCTAAAAATTGCCTGGTATACTGCCGGTAAAACTCCAGGGTCTGGCTATCCTTAACCAGCTGGTAGATGCCTAAATCCTCGTAAAACTTGATCCGGCTAGTGGACCCATCCCGTTGCGCCAGTAAAAGGGCACGGCGGGCCTGATCCAGGGCCAGCTTATACTCCATGACGGTACGAGCGCTATTGCCTATCCCCCAGTAAAGAACAGCCGGCTTGGTGATTGGTTCAAGATACGCCTCCAGACCCTTGATTAGTACTTCTATGGCGCTACGATCCTGGCTTTCGTTATGGAACAGGATGACTATGGTGTCTTCTTGATCGGTTACCAGGACCTGCGGGTCCTGGGCCTGGCAGTGGGTTTCAATAATGTCAAGTATTCTTTTATACTGTTGCGAGCTCCTTAGGATCCCCTGACCCTGTACTGCCAGCAACCGGCCCGGCAGATCAAAGGCCGGCGCTATGGAAACAAATTCTCCGATCCGGTGGGGATTATCGCCGGTCAGGACATTGCGAAAGGCAAACCTTTTCCTGCCCTTAAGGTTATCAACGCTGGCGGCCAGTTTTCCGTAGCATATGGCAATAAAACCGATGACTGTTTGCAATTCCTCATAAACAGTACCAGCCACAGATTGCTCTAAAGGGACAATAAAAGAAAGTAACAGAGAATCTTCAGTTTCCTGCCCAGGGATTGCGAAAATCAGCTCCTGCCAGCGCCGTCCATCTAGCTCCCAGGAAAAACTCTTCTTGGGTTGTCCAGGTGATTGCTTCCAAGCGGCAACAATTTTTTCTCGTAAGAGCTCCCGGTATTTCTTTATCCCATCATATAATTCCCATTCGTGGGCCGCTACCATCAGGGTAGCCAGGTGCTTATCCTGCAGGATTATAATGGCTTCTAGTCTGGCGGCCAAGTAATTAATGAGGGCCGGTATCCCCAGGCCGTCCTCCAAGATATCCAGTATGTCCCGCTCCAGGTCAAGTCGCGCGGCGGCTCATTAACAGCCAGTTCCATTATTAATGTCTGAGCCACTTTCCAGAAGGTGGAGTTAATGGGCAAAGAGATAACCGGGAACATCAATTCATCAGCTTTATGAATAACCTCGTCGGGAATGATACCAATAAAGCTCCGGGGCGGTATCGCCACCCCAGCGGCTCCTATTTCCACCAGTTTATTGATAAAGTTAATAAATATTACCTTATCCCCATGTAAGTAGTAACCGGTAGTTAAAACTAACTCACCCCCTTTAAGCCATTCCATAGCTACTGGCGCCTCAACTACAGCTAAGGAAGTAACCCGGCGGCCCAAACCCTCCCAGCCGGCAACCACCGACGCACCAAGCATTTCCGTACTAGTTAAGATTTTTAAGAGGGAAACCCCCTGCATACCCATGCTAATCACCTGCTTTAGAAAGAGCTTTAATTGGACGGCAAGTGTTAAAGCGCATCGCCACGGTAGACACTCATAGTGTCGAAAAATCCAATGCTTAACGAGAGTAAGCGGACAATCGACCATTTGCGGGTAAAAATATCATGAAAAAAACCCGGCATGGGCCTACGCTTTTTGGAGCCGATGTTCCACGATTAGCTGCTCCGAGAATTCTTCTGATGACGAGAGGAACAGCAAGATAGCCGAACACTTCAACCCGGACATATTTACCACCTTTGATTAAATTATAGCATATTGCCAGTCGTTTACGGGGTGACACTATCACAGCCAGGTGGTAGTTCAGGCTAGACACCCTTGTTATCACTGTAATGCATTGGTAGAATTATGGCAGGCGATGGTTTGCCGAAGGTATTTAAAACATAGACCAGGGGGTTGTTGCCATTGTTTTTTAAGGGTCCCGGCGAAGTTGGGGAAAGGTTGTCCCGGGTCGGCTACCTGGCCGGCAAGAACGTTGAGGTGGCGATCTACCTGGCGGATATCCTGCAGAAACCGGTGCTGGTAGAAGGCCCAGCCGGGGTGGGTAAGACGGAACTGGCCCGGGCCCTGGCTCGGACGACCGCTACCCGCTTAATCCGCCTGCAGTGTTACGAAGGACTGGACGAAAGCCGGGCTCTTTATGAGTGGAACTACCAGAAGCAACTCCTCTACTTGCAGGCGCAGCACGGTGCCTGGCCGGAAGTCCAGAAGGACCTCTTCGGCGAGGAGTTTTTATTACCCCGGCCCATCCTCAAGGCCTTCTTGAGCCCGGAACCGGTTACCCTCCTCATTGATGAGCTGGATAAAAGCGATGAAGAGTTTGAAAGCTTCCTCCTGGAGGCCCTGGCCGATTACCAGGTTTCGATACCGGAATACGGTACCGTCAAAGCCCGGGCCGTGCCCATGGTGGTTATTACCAGCAATCGTGCCCGCGAATTGAGCGATGCCCTGCGGCGGCGCTGCCTCTATCTCTACCTAGACTTCCCCGGTCGCGAGGAGGAACTGGCTATTTTGCGCTTGAAGCTACCGCACCTGCCGCCTTCCCTGGCCTCCCGCATCGTTGGTTTTATCCAGGGCCTGCGGGGCCGGGGTTTAAAAAAGCCGCCCGGCATCGCGGAAACCCTGGAATGGGCGCAGGTGTTGCAGGCCCTCAAGGTGGAGGATTTAAACCAGGAAGTCATTAGTTCCACCCTGCCGGTTTTGATTAAAAAACAGGAAGACCTGGCCCTCATCCAGTCCCGGCCGGGGTGGTATGCTTGATGGCAAGCTTAATGGCTACAATTCCGGAAGCCCTGCAGGAGATGGCTAACTTATTGCGGGCCGGGGGCATAGAGGTGACCCTGGCGGAAATGATGGATGCCGTACGGGGCTGGCAGGCTACCCCGCCGGCCTACTGGCCCGAGGTTTTGCAGGTCACCCTGGTCAAGCGATACGAGGATTTAAAGCCCCTGGCGGCCCTGCTTGCCCTCACCGGCAGTTACGGTCGGCCGGAACAGGCGGCCTGTAAGAACAGGGGTGTGGTTTCCGGGCAGGCTACGCGGCACGCGGGCGGGCGGTTGCCGGTCCTGGACGTGCTGGCAGCTCTTTTTAATGGTTCAGAAGGGGGCCTCAACGACCTGGCTGAGCAGGCTATTGACCTGCTGGGAGAGCTGGATGCCGGCGTTATGGACCACCTAGAGGGCAAGGTAAGGGAAGCCCGGCTGGCTTTAAACTGGCATATGGTCCGCTACAGGTTAAGGGTCATGGAAAATGAGGGGCGGCAGGAGGCCCGGATAGCCCTGCAAAGTTTGCAACTGCTGGAAACGCTTATTCGCCGGAACCTGGAGCTGCGCCTGGTACAGGGGTTTGGTCCTGAAGCCATGCCGGCCGTCCTCCGTACCTACAACCTGGCCGAAAAGGGATGGAGCGAGCTGGCCGAGGGGGATCTGGCCGTTATGCGGCCCTATTTAAAAAAGCTGGGCCGCTACCTGGGAAATAAGTATTCCTGGCGTTACCGGCCCGCTCGCCGGGGGAAGATCGACTTGCGCCGCACCGTTAAAGAGGCCTGCCGGCACGGCGGCGTACCCTGGCCACTCCGCTACCGCGGCCGCCGCCGGGAGAAGCCGGTCCTTTTGGTCCTGGGTGACATCTCGGGTTCGGTGGCGCCCTTTAGCGTCTTTATGCTGGAATTGATCTACGCCATGCAACACGCTTTTCGCCAGGTCCGGACCTTTGTTTTTGTTGATGACCTGGCTGAAGTTACCGGCGCCGTCAGGGAAGCGCCGGCCGCCAGGGCCATGGAGCAGGTATCCCGTTTCGCCCGCTGCTCGGTTAGCGGTTATTCGGACTTCGGGCGGGTCTGCAAGCTGGTTCTGGCACGCTATGGGGAGTTGCTCACCCCTAAGACTACAATCTTAGTACTGGGCGACGCGCGTAACAACTGGCGGCAACCCGAGGTGGAGAGTTTTGCCGCCCTTTGCCGTCAAGCAGGAAAGGTTGTATGGCTGAACCCGCAACCGGAGGCCTCCTGGAATACAGCGGATAGCAATATGGCCCTGTATGCCCCCTTCTGCCATGCCGTGCGGGAATGCGCGAATCTGAAGCAGTTGATGAGTATTGCCCGGGAGGGACTCTGATTGGATACACGATCCCAGGATGCTTTTAAGGTAGGCCTTAAAACTGAGTTGATGTTGCTCCGGCATTCGCCCATAGTTTCTTATTTGGTCCCGGCGGCTGCCTGCTGGTAGTAGAATTCACTGCCCATCTTTTCACCGTATGGTCCCTTGAGAGAATGGAATCAAATTTTTCTTTAACCCCACGGTTGCGGGATCGCACCCCAAAGCCAGGCCAAGAAGCTGGGTGAAATAAAGTACCGGCAGGAGACGTTCCTCTCTCCCCCTTGCTTCGATTTGGGCCCTCTCCAGGTTGAGCTGGCACATGGGACAGGTAACCAGGACCGCCTTCGCTCCCCGCGCGCGGGCCTCGGCCAGTATTGCTCCTGCCGCCCGAAGGGCTACTTCCGGGTGGGTGAGGGCCAGGGTACCGCCGCAACACCTGGTGGCCGCGTTAAAAGGCAAGGGGGCGGCACCGGCCGCAACGGCCAGCATATCCAGCCAGGCCGGCCACCTGTTGCTGTCACCAATACTGGCTTCCTGGGGCCGCGTAAGCAGGCAACCATAGTAGGCAACTATTTTCAGCCCCTCTAAGGGCCGGACAACTGCCTGCCGGATTTTTTCCACCCCTATTTCCTGCAGGAAGAGCTTGAGGGGATGAGAGACGGTCACTTCGCCCCGCCAGCGAAGTTCAAGGGGGCGGAGATGGTTGTTGATTTGCTCCCGTTGGGCCTCCTCCTGCAAGGCACGGGCCGCCAGGGCTAAATTATTATAGCAGAGATTACAGGGAACCGCCAGCACCGGCGCCACTTTTTCTGCCAGCGCCAGGTTGCGGGCGGACAATACCAGCGCCACCTGCCGGTTAAAATGTTTCGCCGCCGTGGCCCCGCAGCAGTTCCAGTCCGGCACCTCCTGTACTTCAATGCCAAGGGCCTTTACCACCCCCAAGAATGAGGTGCGATATTGGGCCGCCGTGCCGTGGAGGGAGCAGCCGGGCAAAAAGGCCCATTTCATCCTTCCCTCCCTCCCCTCGTTAGCGTCTCCAGTAAGGCGCGTAGTTTCAACCTGTCCTCTACCAGCGACGGGCGCAGCGTAACCTGTCCCCGCCGGAGCATCTGGATCCCTGCCTTAACCTGGGGCCGCAAAACATTGACCCCGGCCTGCCAAACGTAAGCCAGGAGCAGTTCCGGTTCAAAGATGCGGCCCTTTCGTTTGATGCCCATCAGAAAGGCCTGGTAAAAAGCAGCATCCTTTTTATGTTTTCCCTGGCTGAGGGCAAGCTGTTTCAACCGTACCATCAGCCCCTGGAGATCCACACCCCGGGGACACTCGACGGTACAAAAATGGCACCCCGCGCAAACCCAGATGGTAGGAGAAGCCAGGGCCTTTTCCCAAGCGCCGAGCTGGAGGAAACGGATTACCTGCCGCGGCGTTTCCCTGGCAGCAAAGATTACCGGGCAGCCGCCCGTACAGCGACCGCATTGAAAGCAGGCGGCTGCCGCCTGCCAAAGTTCCCCGGCTTCCGGCGGGGCAGATTGCGAGATGTTGATAGCCATCTTCCCGCCCCCTTAAGGCTTCAAAGGGCTGGGCCCTAAGGCCCGCAACTCGGCCACGAACCGCTCCGCTTCCGTTACAAACAAGCTGTCGTCATCTGCTTTCAGGCGCACTAAACGTACCCGCTCCGGTTCAATGGCCATCCGCTGCAGCGTCTCGCCCACGTTGGCCAGCCGCGTTGCGGCCAGGTCGCTGCCCTGCCGGTAATGGCACTGGTCCGAAGGGCAGCCCCCCACCAGCACGCCGTCGGCCCCGGCCGTCAGGGCTTCCACTACCACTTTCATATTAACCGCCCCGGCGCAGGGTACCGGAATAGCCAGGATGTTGGGGGGGTACCGCCGGCCTTTGCGCCCAGCCTGGTCGGCCGCCGGGTAGGCGTCATTAGCGCATAGGAAAGCAACAACTACTGGTTCCTCCCGCCCGAGAAAACCCATATCTATTGCTTCCACCATGGCCGTCAGTTGCTTTATGGTAAAGTTGCGTAAAGAAATAACTCCTAACGGGCAACCGCCCTCACAGATACCGCACTGGCGGCACTTACGTAAATCGGGGGCAGGGTACTCGGTTTCATCCCAACCCCAGGCATCGAAGGGGCATTCTTCCATACAGCGCTTACACTTATCGCATTTATTTTTATCGACCACTGGAACGGTAGGGGCTACGGTGAAATCGCCTCCTATTACCGTCATGGCCTTCATGGCCGCCCCGGCAGCACTGCGGACGGCGGCGGAAACGTCCATGGGACTATGGGCGCAACCGGCAACATAAATACCGCGGCGCTGGGTCTCAAAGGGGAAACACTGGACGTGGCCGGAAGGAAACTCCCAGCCGGCAATATTTTCAATAAATCTTTCCGGCCCCGCCTCAGGTTGCATACCTACCGCCAGTACTACCAAGTCGAGATCTTCCAGGCGTACTGCCTCGCCGGCCAGGGTGTCTTCGGCCAAGATGGTAAGGCGGCCGCTGGAAGGTTCCTCCTCTACCGCCGCCGGATTGCCCCTGATAAAGGTGGCCATGCCTTCTTCCTGGACACGCCGGTACATGGCTTCATATTCGCCGGTTGCCCGCAGGTCCATATAAAAAACATAACTTTCGGCTTCCGGCGCCAGCTCGCGGACGTACTGGACCTGTTTAAGGGTTACGGCACAGCAAACCTGGGAGCAGTACGGCAGGTGGTTGATGTCACGGCTGCCGGCGCACTGGATAAAGGCCACGCGCTTTACCGGCCTGCCGTCTGAAGGGCGCAATAATTTCCCTTTTGTCGGGCCGTCGGGCGCTGCCAGGCGTTCAAATTCCAGGTTGGTGATTACATTGGCCCAACGACCGTAACCAAATATATCCAGGAGCCTAGCATCATAGGGCCGCCAGCCGGTACTCCAAATAATAGCCCCCGCTTCCCAGGAGAACTCCTGCTCGACGGCGTTTAAATTGATGGCCCCGGCCGGGCAGGCTGCCGCGCACAGGTTGCAATCCGCCCCGCGGCAGGCTTCTTTATCCAAAACATAGGCCAGAGGATAGGCGAAGCCTCCCGGGAGGCTGATGGCTTTTCCCGCCGCCGGCAACGGGCCGTTCCAGGAGCCCTCTGCCGGGCAGACCTCGGCGCACTTGCCGCAGGCGGTGCAGGCCCCTATGTCAACGTAGCGGGGCCGCTGCCGCAGTTGTACCTGGAAGTTGCCCGGCCCGCCGGCGATGTCGCTGACTTCCGTAAGGGTGTAAATAGTAATCAGGGGGGTTTTCTTGATCTCCGCCGTCAGGTATTCTAAACCGCAGGACGGCGGGCACTGGCGGGGAAAATAACGGTAAAATTTGGCTACTTTGCCGCCGATAAAGGCTTCCTTTTCGGCCACCATTACTTCTACCCCGGCGGCCGCCAGATCCAGGGCGGCGCTCAACCCGGCAATACCGGCACCCACCACCAGGACGGTCTTGCGGGCCGCGAAGTCCAGGGGTGTTAATGGCTCCCCCCGGCGCGAGCGGGCCAGGGCCATATTGATCAGGTTTACCGCCTTCAGGTAAGCCGTCTTAACGTCGTCGCGATGAGGCCAGGCGCATTGCTCGCGCAAGTTACAACGCTCCAGGAGGTAGGGGTTTAACCCGGCCGCTTCTATTGCCTGGCGGAAAATACCCTCTTTTTCCCTCGGCGAGCAGCCGGCCAGGACTACCCTGTCCACCTTGCCTTCCCTGATGTCTTGACTGATGACCTCTAGACCGTCTCTACTGCACCAGGCTTCGTGAACACGGCAGACACTGACTCCTTTTTTCTTGCCCATTGTTTTGGCTAGGCCTTCCATATCTACCCAGCGCCCGATCTCGCCCCAGCATTGGCAGAGGTAAAGGCCGATTTGCGGTCCCGACATAGCGTGAACCTCTCTTTGTTCCACTAGCCTGCAAGGGCACCGGTTTGGGGCGCCCCTACAGGCAACCCTTAGTGGTTAGTCGTTGCGGGTTTTAAAGGAAAAGCGTTCTACTTTGCCGTTGATGTCGATGCAGGTCCAGGTAATGCGGTTCGTGCCCATAAGGGGTATTAGTTTGGCTTCATAATAACCGATCTGGTACGGTAACCTGGTTTCTATCGCCCCCTGGGGGCAAGATTTCACGCAGGACATGCAGTCCCAGCAGTCCCTGGGAGAACGGCAGTAAGCTTTTTGGGTTGCCGGATTTAGGGTCATCAGGTCCCCTGGACAAATCTGTTCGCACAAGGGTTCTTTTTCGGCCTTGCAGCCGTCGCATTTGGCGAGGTTTACTCTGGGCGGCATTGCTCATTCCTCCTTGCTTCCTTATTTTAGTCATTTTAGTCATTTTAGTCATTTTAGGGCAAGTAACGATCTCCTGGCACTATTTGCTCATAGGGGCGGGTGAATACTTCAATCTCTCCTGTATCCGGATTGCGCCGCGAGTTTACAAAGCAGTCGAATTTTGCATCGTTGCGCTCAGGAAAATCAGTGCGCGTCTGCCAGCCCGGCCAGCGCGTCTCTTCCCGGAAAAGTAGATGGTGCAACAGCGCCTCAGCCACATCTAAACGGTCAATCACCTCATGGGCTTCCATAAGCTCATGCAGGTCACGGGCAATCAGGTATTTGGTCTGGTCTTTGAGGATGCGGATATTTTTCAAGGCAAACTGGAGTTGGGTACCATTCATACGGTAAAATTGGTGAATACCGCCGGCATATTCATCCATCAACCGCTGCATGCGCTCTTCCATTTCCCGTGGCGTAATGCCGTCTCCTGTCTCTGCCTGGCGGATGGCCGGGGCAAAAACCCGGTCCCGTTCTTTAATGATTTGCTCCTGGCTGACTTCCGGCAAGGTAGAAAGCGTTTGGAGATACTCCACGGCGCCGCGCGCTGCCAGCATTCCCTCGGCAGCGCAGCCGCCCACAAATTTGTTGGGCGTGCCGCCGGCCACGTCGCCGGCAGCAAACAGGCCGGGCAAAGTTGTCGCCCGCTTTATATCAATCCAGTAGCCGCTGGCCGTGTGCCCGCCCACAATGTAGGGGTCATTGCCATATAGTTCAATGGGTTCTTCCTTAAGGTTTTGCCCGCGAGCCGCCAGGTAAAGGACGAAAGCCGGTCGTTCATTAAGGTAATCCGTTTTCATGTCTTTGATATCTTCATCATTCATGCTCCTGGTATCGACAAAGCACGGCCCCCTACCGTTAAGCCATTCTTCCATAGGCACATTGGCCCGGATAAAACGCGGGGCCGCTTCGCCCCCTAAATGGGCGTAGCGTTCTTGTAAAACCTTTTCCCCTTTGGCATTGATCATCGGTGTCTCGTAACCTACGGAAATGGTGTCAATGGGCCCGTTAAAATCCTTGGTCCGGGTAGCGCACCAACGCATTTCAAAGGTGGTCATTTCCGCCCCGGCCCGGATGCCCATGGCGTAACCGGCGCCGGTATTAAAGGGACAATACCAGAGATGGTGGTGGCTGTCCACGCCGTCGTTGGTGTACGGCTTATAAAGCCCCGCGCAGCCCCCGGTAGAGACAATGACGGCCCGCGCCAGGACGATATACATTTTGCCGTCCCGCACCCCAAAGCCGGCAGCCCCGATAACCCTGCCGTCTACGACCAACAAATTCGTCGCTACTACTCGGTTAAGGATCTGGCAACCATATTCCCGCACCTTTTCTGCCAGGATAACTTTCATCTCCGAGCCTCTAATGGTTATATCCCATTTGCCCCGGGTATGATACTCTTCATCTTCGTCCTTTTTGATAGGCAGCCCCCATTCTTCCCACTCCTCAGCGGGTTGATTGAGAACCTCAGCCAAGCTCTGCGTCAGGTCTTCGCGAATAAGGCCGCCAGCCTGGGAACGGCTCCAGCGCACAAATTCCTCGATTGTCCGCCCTTTCTTAATATAGGTATTAATAGCGTCCATCCCTGCGGCCAGGCAGCCGCTCCTATCGATATGGGCCTTCTCCATTAAGGTTACCTGTAGATTCGGCTCCAGCTTTTTGGCCTCAATAGCGGCAAAACAGCCCGCGTTACCGGCGCCGATTACCAGGACGTCTGTTTTAAATATTAACTGCTCGACCTCGTCAAGTTTGCCCGGTAGTTTCCCTGCCATTGTTATTCCCCTTTCGTAATTTAGTATTTTTTAGCAAAAAACTGTTAAACTATCAAGGTACCCAGATGGGGTAGCCATTCAGTGCCCACCATGGAACCATCACGAAGGTCATATAAAGAAGGGCCAAGAGGGTTATAGGTGCCCCCGCTTTAAAGAATTCAAGGAAGGTAAACTCTTCGGAACCATAGGCTATCAGGCAGGCGGCTACTTCATAGGGCAGCAAAAAAGCATAGGTATCGACATTTGCGACGGCGAGGGTAAAGGCAATGGGGTTTAAGCCTAATTTCGGGCCGATAGCGACCAACATCGGCGCCATGAGGGCTACTGCAGCCACATTGGCACAAATGCCGAGGCGCAGTATTTGCACGATTATAGTGACTACTAACAACAAGGGAATCCAATGCCAGTGAGGGAAAGAGCCGAAAACCGTGGCGGCAACCCATTTATCAAGGCCGGTCTTGCCCACGGCCGCAGCCAGGGAAAGGGCGCCGACCAGCATCAGCCATGTTCCCCAGATAGTTTTTTCCTGGGCCTTGCGCCAGGAGACAGGAGTTAAACCAGGAGTAAAAAGGAGCAAGACGGCTATCAGGGTTACCGGCCCGGTCTGGATGTGGTGGATAGGTTCAGTGGCCCAGAGCAGAACGGCTACGCCAAAGCACGCCAGCACCGAGCCTTCAGCCCGGGACATTGGCCCGAGGGCTTCCTTCATCTCGACGAGCTCCTCTTTTCCTCCCGGCACCTCAATACGGCCCAGCCGGAACTGCCAGGTCATCCACCCGTACACCAGCGGCATCAACCCGATCAGCGGCCAGTGCAGCCAGAACCATTTGAACCATGTAAACCCGGCATTAAATTTGGTATTGAAAAGGGTGGCCATGATGACATTGGGCATGTGGGCAGTCAGGAACAGGGGTGCAGCCAGAGTGGCCCCAAAGCCTATCCCCGCCATGGAAAGGGCCTTGCGCGCCCGCGCTCCCTCTTCGCCTGCTGGAAAAAGGGCATTCATCCCCTTGATAAGGGGAAAATAGGTCGCGGCGCGGGCGATGGTGGCAGGTATAATAAGGGCTGAGGCGATGTGGGCGGAAAAGAAAGCTTTTAGCAGGCCGCTGGCCTTGGAAGTGGCGCGGGCTGCCATTGTCAAGGCAATGCGGCGATCCAACCCCACTTGCTGGATCACTGCCGCAAAAAGAAAGGCGCCCAGGACCAAGAAGGCCTCATTGCTCGTGTAGCCCGCAAAGGCTTCCGGAATTTTTTTCAGGGCACCGGTAAGAACGAGGAGGAGCGGGATTGCCAATCCGGAAACACCTTTAGGGACGGCATCAGTTAGCCATATAATTACTGCCCAGACAAGTACCGCCAGGGTAGCTCTCCCCGCCGCCGTCAGTTCTTTGCCGGTAGGGACGAAAATTATAATAGCGGCAAAGGCCAGCCAAGCAATAATTAAACTTCCCATACACTTTTTAAAATCAATTTCCGCCAGGCGGGCATTATCAATAAAATAACTCATTTTTTCCCTCCTCTCGCTTACAAAAAAGCTCATTATCACTTGTTAACTGTTAACAAAAACGAAACAAACTCATCCCGCCTTTCAACCCCCCTTCAAAAAACATTAACTTTCGATTTTCAACCTCCTTTAATTAAATGTTTGTGGTACTTTTCACTGCTTTTATTTTAGCAACTAACATCTCACGGAATTGTCTGGTCAAGGTCAAAAAAACTGTCTTCTTCGCGACAAAAAAATAAAAGCGGCCACTGCCGCGCCTTTATGCCAGTAAAAACTCACCCCTTTAAACAACTAGCCATCTCTCAAGCTTTTTACGATCAAGAACGATAATTTCCTTATACCTCATATCAATGGCTTTTTCCCGCACCATAGCATTAAGTATAGATGTCACCGTCTGGCGCGAAGAGCCAATCATTTCCGCTATTTCCCGGTGACTTAACCGTATTCCCAACTTAATTCTCTGGGATTTTAGCTGGGACACCGCGGGGTTGGGTTCAGCCTGGCCGCAGCAGCCGGCCAGTTTTAAAAGCAAATGGGCCAACCTGCTGGGAGCTTGATAGCAAACCATCTCGTAAATAATCGTTTCTGCTTCCCTTAAACGTTTCGCCAGGATAATGGCTATTGTTCCGGCAAAGACAGGGTTATCTAATAACATGGTTTCAAAATCTTTATTTTTAAGCCCTGCTACTTCTAGTTCCTCTAAGGCTTCGGCGAAACAAACGCGTTCGCTGCCGCCGAGTACCTCCGCCAGGCCAAAGATTTCTCCCGGATGCCTGATGGATACCGTAACACTGCTGCCGCTTGGTGTTAAGCGATATATTTTGACGCGCCCTCTTAAAATAAAAAACACGCGATTACTTTCCTCTCCGGCCATAAATACCACCTGACCGGCGCGAAAAGTAAAGACTTTGCCCTTTTGCCGGAAAAACTCGCCTAATTCATGTCCCGTCAAAGCCACCGCCAGGCTGCCCAATACCGGTTACCCTCCCCCCAAGCATTCTTTTTTGTACTTATTCCTACTTGAACTATTTCTAAATCTATTTATGTTTCTACTGCAAAAAGCCTCCCGCAAGCCATTTGACTCGATAGTAGTCCCACGTTGAACCGTAAAACAATGCCCTATAGTAGAGTTTAGTCTTATTTCCGGTCTTAAATAATATGATAACAGGAGTGCTTGCGGTGATCAACAATGGTTTCGCGGTCCGGTAAAGGGGCAAAAAAGCAACCATCCCTAAATGAAAAAGATTATCACCTCCTCCAGGTCCTAAAATGTGGCCCATAAGAAGAGGTGATAACCTATAAGTGTAGCCAAAGGTCTTTTGAGCAAACCTGTAAGCCGAGTTCTGTCTTAGATGGTCATCTATCTTGGACGCCAGTTGCCTGGCGCCTCCAGCGACCTTACCCGGGGACGGGGCGGGCCACCCCTCTTGTCCCCCTATTCGGTCTTGCTCCAGGTGGGGTTTACCGAGCCGGTTAGTCGCCTAACCGCTGGTGAGCTCTTACCTCGCCTTTCCACCCTTACCCGGCACCATAAGGTGCCGGGCGGTCTGTTTCTGTGGCACTATCCTTGGAGTCGCCTCCACTGGACGTTATCCAGCACCCTGCCCTGCGGAGCTCGGACTTTCCTCAGGCGCCGGCGCGCTATGCGCGCCTTTACGCCCGCGACCATCCGGTTTACTCAAAAGCACCATATGCACTTTTTCTGTGGATGTTCAGTATAACACCGTGGACCCCGGCTGTCAACTATTCGCGATCACTCTTGTCGCCGGACAGTGATATTGTCACCCTATAAGCGGACTGAGAAAATGTCACGATGCGGGGTTGTTTTACGTCCCTACGGCAGCAGCAGGCGGCCGCAGCTTTCGCAGTAGACCGTTTTGCCGGAACGAATCTCCCGCAGCGTGAAGGAAGGAAGCATTAGGTTGCAGCCGCTGCAGCTGCCTTTGATCACCCGGGCCAGGGCCCTACCCCCCAGGCGGCGCCGTAGCTGGCAGTACAGGTCCCGGAGCTGGGGCTCGATTTCTCCCTCCAGCTGGGCGGCATTGGCTGCCAGGACGTCAATCTCTTGTTGCAGGCCCGCCAGCCAGGTGCGGTAGCCGGCCAGTTTTTCCCGGTAGGCTTCCCTACCGGCCTGGAACGCGGCGGTGCTGGTCGCCAGCCAGTCGTCCAGTTCCTCATGGCGGGAGGTGGCTGCCAGGGTTTTTTCTTCTGCGGCCTGTAAATCGGCGGCAAGGGTTGTCATCTGCTGCTGCAGGCTGTTCAATTCCTTGGGGTTATTGGTCGTCCCGCTATAGAGCCTGGTCTCCAGATGCTTCCTTTTGGCCTGCAGTTCGTGACAAATCTTCTCCCGGGCGGCGACCTCCTGTAAAAGCTCTTCCCGTTCCTGCATCCTGGTACGCAGCGTTTCCCGCATGGCTTCCAGGTGTTCCTTTTCCTTCTTGAGTTCCCTGGCCAGGGCGGACGTCTGCATCTGGCGCTGTAATTCCTGGCGGCGGAGATGCATCTCTTGCAAATCCCACAGCTGACTGAGGCCCATGTTCATACCCCCTTTATAATGGGTACCAGGGTTCCTGCTCCTGCTGGGAGGCCAGGACCATCACCTCACGCTCCTGCAATTGCTCTTGCAGATAGGTTACCAGGGCGGGGACAATTAACCTCTCGGTGGCGAAATGACCGGCGTCGATAACGGCCAGGCCGATGCTCTCCGCCTGGCGGGCTTCGTGGTATTTGAGGTCACCGGTTACCAGGACGTCGGCCCCGGCATCCCAGGCGGCTTTCATAACATCACTGCCGGCGCCGCCGCAGACGGCTACTTTTTTAATCCTGCGCTCCCTGGCGCCCACTACATTGACCCGGCTGGCACCCAGGGTTTCTTTGACCTGCAGGCTGAATTCCTCCAGGCCCAAGACCTGGGGCAGGACGCCGATACGGCCGAGACCCTGGGCCGGGCCTTCATTGGCCAGGGGATAGATGTCATAGGCCACTTCCTCGTAGGGATGGGCCTTAAGGAGGGCCTTGAGGACTTCCGGCAGGCGGTTGGTGGGAATAATGGTCTCCAGGCGGTATTCCTTTACCTCCGCCAGTTTGCCTTCCTCGCCGATGTAAGGCTGGGTTCCCGTCAGTGGTAAAAAGGTACCGGTGCCGGCCACCCTGAAGGTGCAGTCGGAGTAGTTGCCGATCCAGCCCGCTCCGGCGCGGGTGAGGGCTTCCCGGACAACCTTCTCGTGGTCGGCAGGGACAAAGGTGACGAGTTTGTAATACTTTTCTCGATAGGTGGGGACCAGGACCCGGATGTCCTCCAACCCTAGCCTGGCGGCCAGGTGGTAGCTGACCCCCAGGTCGGCGCTGTCTAAATTGGTATGGGCGGAATAGACCATGAGGTTTTCCTGGAGGAGACGCCGGACCATCCCTCCCAGGGGCTCGTCATAGCGCAGGCTCTTCACCGGCCGGAAAAAGAGGGGATGATGGCTGATAATCAGGTTGACCCCCCGGGCAGCCGCTTCATCCACCACCGGCGGGGTTACGTCCAGGCAGATCAGTACGCGCCGGACGTCGGCCTCCGGCGTTCCCAGCATCAAGCCCACATTATCCCATTCGGCCGCTAATTCCGGTGGGGCCAGGGCTTCCATTATGGCTATGATTTCACCACATTTTGCAGCCATGTTGCTACCTCCTGTAGCCGGGCCAGTTGCCGGTCTAATTCTCCCCGCCGTGTCCGGGCCACCGCCCCCCGGGCCTGGGAGAGTTGACCGGCGGCTGCCGTTAGTTTTTCCATTTTATCCAGAATATAACCAGCCAACAGGGGATGCCGCTTTTGCAGCAGCAGGGGGCCTAACTGCCACTCCAGGTCACTATACGCCGGGCTCTCTCCGGGGACAGCGGCCAGGATAAAGTAATAATGCCCGCCCGCCAGGACCAGGTCCTCGTCCTCCAGGCGCCAGCCGCCGGCCGCCAGGTAGCGGCGCAGGGGTCCGGCTTTGCCCTGGGGCTGCAGGACCAAGTGGCGCAACTGCCGCCGGACCTCCGGCCCGGCGGCCAGGATCTCCTGCTGGGTGACGGCACCCAGGCCAGTCATGGTCACCGTATCTACCTCCCCCGGCTGCAGGGGTGCCAGGCCGTTACCCCGGCGGACCTCGATACGGTCACCCAGGCCGGCAGCCTGGACGGCAGCCAGAGCACGGCGGTAGGGTCCCGGCGCCACCTCAACGGCAATGACCCGGGTGCAGCGACCGCTGCCGGCCAGGTATAGGGGCAGGAAGGCATGGTCGCTGCCAATATCGGCTACGGCACTGCCTGCCGGGACAAGGGCGGCCACGGCCCGCAAGCGGACCGGCAGGGTAAAAACAAGTTTGCCTGTCATGATAATGAAAAAGGTCAGCAAGCTATGGTCACCTCTTTGACCTCCAGCTTCTGACCTTGCTCCGACGTATATTGGTGGGCCCACCCGGATTCGAACCAGGAACCAACCGGTTATGAGCCGGCAGCTCTACCGTTGAGCTATGGGCCCCTTCTGGCTCCCCGGGCAGGGCTCGAACCTGCAACCACCCGGTTAACAGCCGGGCGCTCTACCATTGAGCTACCGAGGAAAACCACCTCTCATATTATACTCCGGAATGTCCCTCCGGTCAACAACCAGTTAAACCTATCTTACCTGACACGCTCCGGGGCTACCTGCCGCCATTATTGCGCAACCACGCTACCCACGTAGGCCACCCGGCTTTCGCTGCCGGGCTAACCGGCCAGGTAGCTAACACCTCTATTACTCCAGATAATCCTTCAGCTTTTTGCTGCGGCTGGGGTGGCGGAGCTTGCGCAGGGCCTTGGCTTCGATCTGGCGGATCCGTTCCCGGGTGACGCCGAACTCCTGGCCTACTTCCTCCAGGGTCCGGGCACGGCCGTCGTCGAGACCGAAACGCAGGCGCAACACCCGTTTTTCCCTGGGGGTGAGGGAATTCAGGACTTCTTCCAGCTGCTCCCGCAGGAGCATAAAGGAAGCAGCCTCAGCCGGGGCCTGGGCGTCTTCATCTTCGATAAAATCCCCCAGGTGACTATCTTCTTCTTCGCCGATGGGTGTTTCCAAAGATACTGGTTCCTGGGCGATCTTCATGATCTCCCGTACCCGCTCGACGGGGATATCCATCTCGTGGGCGATTTCTTCCGGGGAGGGATCCCGGCCCAGTTCCTGGAGTAGCTGGCGCTGGACCCGGATTAATTTATTGATCGTCTCGACCATATGCACCGGGATCCTGATGGTCCGGGCCTGGTCGGCGATGGCCCGGGTAATGGCCTGGCGGATCCACCAGGTGGCATAGGTGCTGAATTTAAATCCCTTACGGTAATTAAATTTCTCCACCGCCTTGATAAGCCCCAGGTTGCCCTCCTGGATGAGGTCCAGGAAGAGCATGCCGCGGCCTACGTAGCGCTTGGCGATGCTGACCACCAGGCGTAGATTGGCTTCGGCCAGGCGCCGCTTGGCTTCCTCATCGCCGGCCTCCATGCGCTTGGCCAGTTCAATCTCTTCTTCCGGGGTCAGCAGGGGCACCCGGCCAATCTCCTTCAAGTACATCCGCACCGGGTCATCGAGGGCTACATTCTCCGGGATGGAGAGGTCGAGGTCCGCATCTGCCTCCCCGGATTCGCCGTCTTCCTTCTCCAGAGCCTCCAGTTCGGCGGCTTCGGGCACAACTTCAATGCCCATGTGATTCAACTGTTCGTAGATCTCATCAACCTGTTCGGGGGAGAGTTCGATTCCCTGCAGGGCATCCATAATATCGCCGTAAGTTAAGGATCCCTGGCTTTTGCCCTTTTCGATCAGTTCTTTGACCATCTGCTTGCGCTGTTCTTCTTTCACCATGACTCCCCCCTTCCTAGTTTTAACGAGTTTATGGTTTGCTGGAGGTGAAAGATTCTTCCCTGGAGTTCCCGGGCCTGTTCTGGCTGGCCGGCATCCTCCGCCCGGGCCAGTTCCAGCCATAATGATTTTGTTTGCCTTTGCAGCTGCTGGAGTTTCAGCAGACGGATAGCCTTATTTACCGCCCGCTCTTCGACTGGCCCTAGATCTTCGGCCAGGGTCATCCCGGCCAAGAGGGCTTCCTGCTGCGGTTCGGCCCGCAGATCCAGTTTGGCGATTAGTTCCGCACCGGCCAGTTCCGGTACTGCCTGGCGTTGTTCCCTGACGGCGGCCACCAGCCCCTGGGCGGCCTGATCCCGGCACCAGTCCGAACCCAGCTGAGCGTCGATCCGGGCCGCCAGGGCGGGGCTGGCCAGGTAGGCCCGCAGGAGGAAGAATTCTGCCTGGTGGGGGGCGGTAACAGTCCTGGTGTGGCTGTCCCTAGTATACCTGGTTTTATCTACCCTAACCCGGGCTACAGGTTGGTGGCGTATATCCCTTAGTATGGCTGTCTCCGAAATACCGGTGTAACGGTTAAGGAGCCGGGCGTAACTCTCCTGTTCTACAGCATCCTTTACTTGGCGCAGATGCGGGAGAAGGAGCTCCATGACGGCCTGCCTGCCGGCGGCCGTGGTCGGGTCGTGCTCCTGGATTGCTTGATAAATGCGGAATTCCATGAGGGCCAGACTCCGGGATACCAGTTCCCGGAAGGCCTCCGGCCCCCGGGCAGCCAAAAACTCGTCAGGGTCTTTACCTGCAGGCAACTGCAGTACCCGCACCTGGAGGCCGGCAGCGCTGAGGATATCCAGGCCCCGCAGGGTGGCTGTCTGGCCGGCGGTGTCGGCGTCATAGGCGATAACCACCTCCCGGGCGTATTTTTTTAATTCCCGGGCCTGCTCAGTCGTCAGGGCTGTACCCAGGGAGGCGACGACGTTGTCGATGCCATATTGCCAGGCAGCGATCATATCCATATAACCTTCGACCAGGATGGCCCGGCCCTCCCTGCGGATGCCCGGCAAGGAGAGGTGCAAGCCGAAGAGGTGGTGGCCTTTATGAAATAGCGGCGTCTCCGGCGAGTTGAGATACTTGGGCTGGCCTTCCCCCAGAACGCGGCCGCCGAAACCGATAACCCGGCTGCGGCTGTCTTTAATGGGGAACATGAGCCGCCCCCGGAAACGGTCCATCAACCCTCGGGGCGGCCAGCTGAGGCTTAAACCTGCCTGGGCGATCTCTTCCGGTGTGAAGCCCTGGCGCTGCAGGTAGGTCACCAGGGCGCCGGTGGTGTTCGGGGCGTAGCCCAACTCAAACTGCCGGGCTGTGGCTCCTTTTATACCCCGCCCCTGGAGGTAACTCCGGGCCGGGGCCCCGGCCGGGTGCCGGGCCAGGATGCGATAATAAAAGCTGGCAGCTACTGCCCCCAGCCGGTACAAGCGTTCCCGCTGTTCCCGCTGTCGCCGGGCCGCCGGGGTTTCCTCTTTCACCGCCAGCTCGACGCCCGCCCTGGCCGCCAGGGCCGCCAGGGCTTCGGGAAAACTAAGGCCTTCCCGCTTCATGAGGAAAGTCAGGACATCACCACCGGCACCGCAGCCAAAGCAATAAAAAACCTGTTTATCGGGGCTGACGGTAAAGGACGGTGTCTTTTCATTATGAAAAGGGCACAGGCCGACATAGGAATGACCTCGTTTTTTCAGCTGGACGTAGCCACCGATAATTTCAACTATGTCTACCCGCTCTTTGACCTCATGGACCACATCCTGATTGCAGGCGGTTGTCACGGACACCACCTCGATATCTAACCCGATGCTCATATACAATTCGCTATCAGAACGAAATATCCTCTTTTCCAGCCCTGATTTTCGCTTTTTCCTATTATTTGTCCTGCTTTACCAGATTATACCTTCACCGGGCTGCATATAACGCCCTGGCAAGCGGTAAAATTAGCGTACAGGAGGTGGCAAGATGACCAGGGTCCTGGCTTTTATCCTCATTGCTCTCATTGGCGGCAGCACCCTCTACGTTTTTTACCGCGGGGTTATCCTGCCGATTTTCCAGCCCTATTTTAAAACCAGGCAGTGAATCCCGAGCCCTACTTCGTTAGGAGCTACCGGCACCAGGGTAACCGGCCGCAGCTGGCACCCTAAAGTTTTTTCCCCGGCCGGCTGACTTTTATTTATTCTTATGCTATACTATATGTTGAAGGGCAATACCTTCATCCTTTTTAAACCTCCCTTTTTTAATTTTTTAAGGAGTACCGCCCGGTACTCCCTTTTTTCTGGCCGGGAACGGGTTGCCGGGGCGCTAGGCCGCACTATACCTGCCCCTGGAGCACGCTCACGCTCCGGCCTGGTAAATTTGGTTGTATAGGTTTAAGGGCTAGCGGATATACTAGGCAATGGAAGGTGAAGGAATCCTGCCGCCGCTTCGTCAGCGAGCGGATAGCTTGACGGGCGAAGAGATTCCACCACCTTCCCATTTTTATGTGGGAAAGCCGGAGGGAACAAAGAGCCTGTTATAGAGGAGCAATGCGTAGCTGTCGGTCATGCCGGCGATGTAGTCGCAGGCCCGCCGGGCCAGGTCGTCGCCGCAGCGCGCCGGCGGCAGTTCCTCCGGGTGTTCGATATAATAATGATAGAGTTGCTGCAGGAGCTTTTTGGCTTTACCTTCTTCCGTTTTCGCCCGGGAACCTATATATACCTTTGCGAAGAGAAAGCTGCGCAAAGTGTCGGTGGCCTGCTGGACCTCCGGGCTCATGGCAATCTCGCCCTTTTGCCAGCTATAGTAGATCATGTCCGTAACCATGGTATCGATGCGCTGGCGGTGGCTGTCCCCCAGGACCCGCAGGCAGGACTCCGGCAGCTCCTTCTGGTCAATGATCCCGGCCCGCAGGGCGTCGTCGATATCATGGTTGATATAGGCGATGCGGTCGGCGAAGCGGATAATCCGGCCCTCCAGGGTTTGGGGGTTTTCCGGGCCGGTATGATGGGCGATGCCGTCCCGGACTTCCCAGGTGAGGTTGAGGCCGGTGCCGCCTTCCAGGATCTCTACCACCCGCAGGCTCTGGAGGTTGTGTTTGAAGCCGCCGGGGACGACCTCGTTCAGGGCCTCTTCGCCGGAATGGCCGAAGGGCGTATGCCCCAGGTCGTGGCCCAGGGCGATGGCCTCCGTTAGGTCTTCATTGAGGCGCAGGGCCCGGGCGATGGTCCGGCTGATCTGGGCCACCTCCAGGGTATGGGTCAGGCGGGTACGGTAGTGATCCCCGCTAGGGGAGATGAAAACCTGAGTCTTATGTTTTAAACGCCGGAAGGCCTTGCAGTGGATGATGCGGTCACGGTCGCGCTGGTATTCGGTGCGAATGGGGCAAGGCTCCTCCGGTTGCCGGCGGCCCCGGGTGCGGCTGCTTAAACTGGCCAGGGGGCTGAGGAGGATTTCTTCCTTCTTTTCCGCTTCCTCCCGCAGGAGCATCGTAGTGACCTCCTTCTGAGCAAATGGCGTGACCATAGTTACCGGCGCAGTGCTTTACCCGGACAGGGTCTGCCCGGGGGGTAACAGACTGATGGAACGCCAGGTTGGGTCCAAAAACGGGCTGTACCTGGACGTGGTCCAATAACCCCGTATAACAGGCACCGTAGGATAGGGCGACACGCTAACCGCGGTGCTGGCGCAAGGTTGCAGTGGCTGCCGCCACTTCGGCCAGGCGCCGGCCGGTGAGACACACCCGCTGGATGGCGAAATCGTCGCTATTTGCGGGGGCCTGGCCGCAACCGCCCTGGTGGCCACAGTCAGCCTCAATAAAACCATCACCCACGATCATCATGCCCTGGATGAGCATCATATCGAACAGGGCCTTAATGGTCGTCTCCTGGCCGCCAAACCGGGCGCCGCCCACGGTAACCCCGGCGCCGACGACGTTTAAAAGGGCTTTTTCCTTACGCAGGATGCGGCTTTTATCCCAGAAAGCCTTCAACTGGGCCGCGACGCTGCCGAAGTAAACGGGGCTGCCCAGGAGGACGCCGTCGGCCCGGCGCAGGAGGTCATAGGCCTCCCCCAGACGGTTGTGGCGGGAACAGGCACCCTGGCAGGGATTGCTGCACTGGTTGCAGTAGGGTATCTTCTGGTCGGCCATGGCCTCAGTTACCTGGATCAGGGCCGTCTCGGCCCCGGCTGCGGCAGCCGCCGCCAGTCCCTCCCGGACTAAAAAAGCGGTGTTGCCCTCCTTTTTAGGGCTACCGTTGATGCCTACAATTAGCATAGCTGAAATCCCCTTTCAATACATTGCCTTAAATTTTTCGTCATAAATGTCCCATTTCCTGCTAGTATTTATGTAAAAGTGGGTAAATAGAGGTGCCGGGGGCAAAATTTAAGCGGCGCCGGGTAGCGCCGCCCTTTACTGCCTACAGGGGTTCGAAGTTTTCTTTGCCCAGGCCACAGTTGGGGCAAACCCAGTCGTCGGGCAGGTCTTCAAAGGCCGTCCCCGGGGCGATGCCACCCTCGGGGTCCCCTTCGGCGGGGTCATAGACATAACCGCAGGCCGTACAGGACCATTTACCCATGTAAGTAAACCTCCTTTCGTAAAGGTAATACTGTGCCCGGCGGGTAGCCGGGGTACAGGACGATACTGTGCTGGGACCCATATGACGCCAGGCAGCAAAGCTCATGCCTGGACCTGGCCCGGTACAGGATAAAAAAACTCCTACCTTTGCAGCCGGGTAATGGCGGCCCGGGCCAACTCGTCACAGCGGTTGTTTTCAGCGTTGTCGCTGTGGCCCCGGACCTTCACCCATTCTACCCGGTGGCAGGTGGTCAGTTGCAGGAGTTCCTGCCAGAGGTCCTGGTTCTCCACGGGTTTCTTGTTGATGGTCTGCCAGCCGTTCCTTTGCCAGCGGTCCAGCCACCTCTGGCGAAAGGCGTTGATCAGGTAGGCGCTGTCGCTATGGAGGCGCACCTGGCAGGGTTCTTTCAGGGCCTTCAGGGCCTCGATGGCCGCCGTGATCTCCATGCGCTGGTTGGTCGTACGCGGCTCTCCTCCGGAGATTTCTTTGCGTTTGTCGCCGTAAATGAGGACGGCGCCCCAGCCCCCGGGGCCCGGGTTGCCGGAACAGGCGCCGTCGGTGTAGATGGTTACTTGCTTCATTATGTGACCTCATTAGTCAACTTTGTGTACCCACCCTGGCGAGAAGGCTTGCTGCAATACCGCGGCCTGGTTAATCAAGCCTGGCGGCAGTGCTATGCCGGTGCCGCCTCTTTCGCCCGGCTTAAAGGGCAGGTGCAGCGCAGGTGGCAATACTGGCAGTGATACTCACCGGTGGCAAAGCCCCTGCCAATGCCGCTGATACCCGAAACGGACTTACGCGGCAGCATTAAATACGATGGGGTCAGGATGATCTCCAGGCCGGCGGCATCCACCAGGGAGAAGAGGACCTCCTGGTCGGCCAGGTTATCCCAGTAGGAGTGGCCGGGACCGAAGGGTGTAGTAGCTTCCAGGCCGGCTGCCGCAGCCGCCATCTCCACCTGTTGAAAGCCGCTGTAGTAGGCACTCTCTACCAGGGCTGAGCCGGCCAGGTCCAGGAGGTAGCTGGCCAGGGTATCACCGGTAGCCTGGTACTCTTTGATTCTCCCTTCCAGGCGCGGGCCAATGGTGGCAGCCATGACGATGACCCCTTGCGCCGGGGCGAGTTTCTGGGCCAGGAAACGGCTTTTTATAGTCTGCCCCCCGGCCAGGTGGAGTTCGTGGCCGGTAATTGCCGTCACTTCATGATAGGACCAGGCAAAGGCGGGTTCCGCCAGGGTGCGAGCCTCCCGGCAGATGTTATCATACATTGCGGTAATATGCGCGTCCAACCGGCGCCCTTTTTCCATGCCCTGCATAGCAAGGAGTTTTCCTGTATCTACTGTAGCCTCCAGATCCCGGAGGATGTTAGTGGCCCCGGGATGCTCATTGATGGCAAGATACACGTTCTGGTTACTCCTTTCCTGCTCCTATACTCAATTTATCCTTGATTAATTTGCTCTACATAGATCTATTCCCCGAAATGGTCAGGCGCGTTACTTTCAGGATATACAGGTCTGTTGTAGAACAGTATACTAGGATTTGGTATTATAATCAATGGCAAGTTTGCAATTAAATAGTTAAAAACTATTGAGGTGGTAATTTACATGGAAAAAATCCTCGTTAGCGCCTGCCTGGCCGGGGTTAACTGCAAATACAGCGGCGGCCATAACCTGGTACCGGCCCTGGCCGAACTGGTACGCCAGGGCCGGGCCGTACCGGTCTGCCCGGAAACCCTGGGGGGGCTGGCTATTCCCCGGCCGCCGGCGGAGATCCGGGGCGGCGACGGCCATGATGTCCTGGCCGGTAAGGCACGGGTGGTGGATCGCCAGGGCCGCGATGTGACGACGGCTTTCCTGCGGGGGGCGCAGGCCACCCTGGCGAAGGCGCGCGAGGTAAATGCGGATTTAATCGTTCTCAAAGAAAAAAGCCCTTCCTGCGGCAGCGGGCTAATCTACGACGGCACCTTCAGCGGCACCACCCGTCCCGGTGCAGGCGTCACGGCGGCTTTACTGCGGGAGCAGGGGTACAGGGTGATCAGCGAGGGGGAGTTTACCAGCTCCTGATGGTCAGCTGCTCAAAGGGATAATGTTTCGTGTTTCTAGTAACCATAACCAGCTGCCGGGAGATAACAATAGCAGCATTGGTGACATCAGCAAGGGACAAAGAGTAGCCCTTGTTTAACCATTGCCGCCGCAGTCGTCCGGCTAAAAGGGCCTCATTAAAAGTTGGCACCGTATAATAATATAACTGGCGCAGCATTTTTTGGGCTTGCTCCTGCTCATCTGGCTGAATGCCAGTCATAAATTCTATTACGGTAACGCTGGAAATAAATAGATCCTGGGCATTAATTGCAATCAGCAGCTCACTTGCACGTTTGCGCCATTTGTTCCCTTTACCGCGATTTAAATCAATTAAAAAATCTGTATCAAGTAAAAAACCGCCGCTTGTTTTTTTGCTAGCCATTTATTCCGTCCTCACATCTGAAGCCCGCAGGTGATTTATAAAAGCCAGCGTATCATCTTCGCCGGGTTTTTTAGCGGCTACCAGATCATCCGGAAATAGGCCGGCGGCATTCTGGCTATAGGCCAGGCGCTTTTGCCGCATCAGTTCTTTTTCGATAGCCGTGGCAATAAACCGGGAGCGGTTACCTTTACCAACCATCGTATCGATTTCATCAATAATCTTTACAGGCAGCCTGATGGCGGTCATTCTTGAAGCTCTGCCAGCAACACCGGCCATTATATATCACCTCTTCTTTGTATTACTTACAGTATAACAAATTCCTGCTCAATAAGCAATACGGTGTTTTTCCCCTTCAGGCGGGAAATAATAACTGTAACCCGGCCGGAAGGGGGGCCTACCATGGGAAGGGCCGAACGCTTGCCCTTACTGCAGCAAATCGAAGCGGAACGCCAATCTGCCGTTATCTGCTATTTTACCGGTGACCGGGAGAACCTGGGTACGCGGGTGGCCCCGGATGTCATCCGGGTCTTCTACCGCCACCTCCTGGCCCTGGGGCCGCGACCGCGCCTGGATCTCTTCCTTTATACCCGCGGCGGTGATGTCCTGACTCCCTGGCGCCTGGTCAACCTGCTGCGGGAGTTTACCCCGCAGTTGGGCGTCCTGGTGCCCTTTCGCGCCGCCAGCGCCGGCACCCTCCTCTGCCTGGGGGCCGACGAGGTCGTTATGGGCCGCCTGGGGGAGCTGGGGCCCATCGACCCCAGCGTGGCCAACGCCTTTAACCCGGAAGACCCGGCCAACCCGGCAGCCCGCCTGCCGGTCAGCGTCGAGGATGTCACCGCCTACCTGGCCCTGGCCCGGGAAATCGCCGGCCTGGAGGGCGAAGGCAGCATGGTGGCCATTTTTAACCAGCTGGTCAACAGGGTTCATCCCCTGGCCCTGGGTAACGTCCACCGCAACTACGCCCTCATCCGCTCCCTGGCCAGGAAACTACTGCAAATGCACCTACCGACGCAGGAGCAGGACCGGGTGAAGGATATCATTCAAAACCTGACGGAGAGGCTCTACGCTCATAACCATATGATCTCCCGCCGGGAAGCCCGGGAGGAGATCAAGCTGCCGGTGGTGACGCCTTCGGAGCGCCTGGAGGACCTGATGTGGCAGCTCTACCTGGATTACGAGGCCGAGCTTCAGCTCCTGGAACCCTTTAACCCGGCGGTTATGTTACAACCCCGGGAGTATTCCCTGGAGTTCGAAGCGGCTGCCGGGATTGTCGAGAGTCTTCCTTGCCTGGATGCCTTTGTTTTTAACGGCACCATCACCCGGGCAAACGAGCCGCGGGAAGGTGCCCCACCCGTCAACGTCATCTTTACTCGCCAGGGCTGGCGGCAGCTGGTTTAACCCTTTAGGATGGGCGATATGGCGGTACATGGGGCGTGCTACTTCTCGTTCCTGAAGCCACGTTATAATCCCCATCCCGTTCACCGCCGCTTCGATGCGGCTTCGCTGAGTTTGCTTTACACCTCGAACCAAGTCGCCTTCCGCCTGTACCTGCCATCCCGCAGCTGAGGAATTTATAGACAAACCATCGCAAGGGGGAATAAAAAATCCAGCACCACACTTTTAGCCTGGCGGAGCCCTACCGGGTCCGCCCGAACCTGCGGGTTATCCCGGCCCGCTTCCCCTACCGGACCTTGACCGGTTCTTCCGCTTATCCGGCGGCCTTCGGCGTTCCGGCGGGTGATGGCGGCCTGATCGTCCGGGATGAGGAAGAAAATAGCAGCAGCAGGCTATCTTAGGCCGGCTGCTGCTCTTTCGGGTTCATGAAGTTTACCATGGCCGACACCAGAGTCTCCTGGTAAATGGCCAGGCCCCGGTCCAGGATGGTCGGTACCAGCCCCTGATCCCAGGGGATTTCCATACCGGCAAGCTGGCGGCGCTGCCGGGCTGTCAGGGGCAACCCCCGGGTTGCCAGGCGGTAGGCCGCCGTATCAAAAAACCAGGGGCTAAAAGCGGCGCCGTAACGGCGCTGGCAGGCCAGGCCAATGGCCAGGCCCTCCGGGTCAAAGTCGCCGCTGTAGTAAAGCCGGCAGCCGGCGACCGCCAGCTGGTCCAAAAGAGTCCAGGCAGCCACGCTGGGCTGCCCCGCCGGGCAGACCAGGGCCGGCACCCGGTCCGGGCTGGCAGCCGCCAGTAAGACGCTGAAGACCGCCGGGTTTTCCATGACATAGACAGGGCCCGATTCCCAGGCTACCGGCCGGTTTAAATAACGCAAGGGTAAAATCAGGGGGTTATTGCCAGCCGCCGCCAGGAGGGGGGCCAGGGGGTCCCCGGCGTTGACCCTTAAGCCCGCCGCCAGGACGTTGGAGGAAAGGTCGTCATCCTGGAGGCCTACCCGCCGTAAAAATTCACGCCGCTGTTCAGCGCTGCCGTCAGCATCCTTTACTCCCAGGTAAAACAGGAGAGCGTTCCAGAAAAGCCTCCCCAGGGGCTGGTCCTGGTCCAAGGCATGGGGGTCGCCCGTCAACCAGGCGGCAAAGACGGGCAGGGGTTGGTTGGGCAGGCCCCGGGCGATCGCCTCCAAGGCCCGGCAACAGCCGGCCAGGAGGCCCAGGGTCGCCTCCGGGTCCTCCTGATAAAGTCCGATCAAGGTGCGGTAACCGGCTGTCTGGCTGTTTAGTAATCCCTCCAGCCACAGCCGGCTGACCTCCTGCCCGGCCAGTGCCCTGGCCCGGGTACAGAAATCCTCCCAGGCCCGCTCCCGGGCGGCGGTCATCGCCGGTCGGGTGTTGACGGCAGCGCCATAATAGGCCGCCAAGCAGGTCGCCAGGTCGACCTGCCAGCGGCTGGCCAGGAGAATCGCCTCTACCGTGGCCAGGCTTACCTGCAGGCGGTCATGGCCGGCCAGGTCCCGGCCCAGGAAGCCTCCCAGGGTTTCCTGCTCCGTGGGAGTCAGGTCAGCCAGCTGAATACGGCCTCCCACCCGGCCCAGGGAGATATACCTGGCGCGCACAGCATCCCAGAAACGCTTGAACCCCGGTTGCCGCAGGTAGTCCAGAAATTCGCTGGCAACCTGGCGGACTCCCCCCTGATTATCACTTGCGGCCCGACTAATCACGGCAGAACCTCAGTCTCCCCGCTGGCGTCGCTGTCTTCCCCGGCAGCCACCTCGGCGAGGGCCTCGGCCAGATCAACACCGGCGTCTTCGCCGTTCCCCTTTGCGACCAAATGCCGCTGGTAACCGTCCCAGCGGTAGTGAAAGATGGTGACGCAGGTGGAGCCCCGGGGCCGGTAGAGTTCATAGATGGCCAGGCCGGGCACGCTGGCATAGCACCCCCAGAGGACCTGGCTGGTCATCATATAGTTAAAGCCCATTTCCGTCAGGAGGCCGAACATATCCTGCAGGTTTTCCTCATCCACCCCGGCAAAGGCCTCGTCCAGGGAGATCAGCCGCGGGGCATCGGCCCGGGCGTCACTGTAGCGGGAATAGGTGGCGGCAAAGAGGGGGATGTACATGGCCATGGCCTTCTCCCCGCCGCTCAGGACGTTGAAACGGCTGTCCGTCAACTCCCGCCGCGGCTGGTCGCCCTTTTCGTAATACAGGGTAAACCGGAACCACTCCCGATAATCCAGGACCTGCTTGATCCGCTGGCGCAGGGTATCCTGGCTCTCCGCCTCCTGGCGTGCCCAGTTGATGCGGGAACGGAAGTGCTCAATAACCCGGTCAATCTGCTCGTCCCGCAGCAGGTGGCGGTCGAAGCGCAGCAGCTTGATTAGTTCCGCCGTATCCATCTCCCGCTCGTTCTGGGCCGGACGCGGTTCCCATTTCAAGGACAGACGCAGGCCGCTGGAGGTCTGGCGCGCCTGCATGAGCCGGTTCATCTCCCGCACCCAGCGCTCGGCGCGGTTGATCTTCTGGCTGATGGTCTTGCCCACGTCGTGGAAGAGGATCTCCTCGTAGAGCTGGCGGTCTTTCTGGCTTAAAAGGAGCTGCTGTTCGGCCCGGGCCTGTTCCAGCTCTCTTAAGAGCAGGGCCGGGGTCAGGGGATGGTCCCGGTCGCGGCGGAAGATCACCAGCAACCGTTCCGTCTCCGCGTCACTGGTCAGCTCCGGCACATAATCCAGGAGAACCTGGCGGGTGCTGTGGAAGGCATCCACCAGGCTGTTGGTAACCGCCTGCAGGGTAGTCTTCTCCCAACGTTCCCGGTAATGCCGGATGATTTGCTGTAAGACCCGTTCCAGTTCGGCGTCCCCGGCCGGGTCGGCCACTTCTGCCCATTCGCCCAGCAAGCGGCGCTGCCACTCGCCGTCCCAGTTTTGCCGGGCCACCCAGGTCGCCTCCCGGCGGCGTTCCAGTTCGGCCGTCAGGCCTTCCAGCCGAGTCCGGGCCACGGCCAGGTCGGTGCGGTGCTGCTGGTGCTGCTCCGCCAGGGTTTTCAACGTGCGGCCCAAATCCTCCAGGCGGGCGGTCAATTCCTTCAGGCGCCGGTCGATATCCGCCAGGCCCATGTCGGCCAGAAGCTTCGCCACTGCGGCCACCTGGGCCTGATACTCGGCCAGGCGGCTGCGCAAACCGGCTCCTTCCTCTTCTTCCCGGACCATCCGGGCGCGGGCTTCTTCCAGGTCCCGGGTTGCCCGTTCTATAGCCGCCTGCAAGCTCCGGCCTTGCTGCCAGGCGGCTTTTAATTCCAGGACCAGTTCCCGGTAGCGGCGCAAAGCGGTCAAGGCTACCTCCAGGCCGGCCTCCCGGGGCGGCAGGGGGGAGCCGGCCAGCAGCTGGTGCAGGTCGGCTGTTACCTGCTGCTGCTCCCGGGCAATCTCCCCCAGACGGGTGCTGCAGTTCGCCACTACGGCTGCGGCCTGCTCCAGGGCCAGGCGCGCCTTCTCCCACTGCTGCCAGGCGTAACGCAGCTCCTCGCCGCCGGGAAAGGCCGCCAGTTCCCGGCGCAGGGAGTCCTCTTCTGCAGCCAGGCGCCGGAGTTCCTCCCGGCAGTGGGCCAGGGCTTCCTCTTCCTCCTGGATCAGTCCCTTCAGGCGGGTAATTTCCACCAGGCGGGTCTGGCGCCGGGTTTCCAGGCCGATGTATTCCGCTCGGGGCTTGCCGGGGACCTGGCCGGCCAGGGGGCCCAGCTGGAAGCGTCCGGCTGCCGGGAGGATCGCTCCCCCGGTAGCGTAATCCGTATCGACGGCGATGGTGGCCAGGACGGCGGCCACCTGGTCCTCCGTCAGGCCGCTGCCGGCCGGGGGTGTCGGGTAAAGGAAATCGGCCAGGGTGGGCCCCAGGGCCAGGGGGGCGGCTTCCAGCCAGGTTTCTTCCTCGTCATCGGCCACGCCAATGAGACCGGCCGGGCTCAACCAGGCGTCCAGGAGGCCGGCAGCCTCCAGGGTGGCCTCCAGCCGCGCCTGGAGGGCCGGTTCCACTTCAGGCCGGAATTCGCAGGCAGCGTAGAGGGGCGCCCCGCTGCCGCTGCCGCGGTGCTGCCGCGCCCGCTGGCGCGCCTCCCGGGCCGGGGGCTGGGGCTCCTTCCGGGTCTGCCATTCCTTTAATTCAGCCTCTAAAGCCTCTTTTTGCCCCTGGTGTTCCTGCAGTTGCCGCTGCCACTCCACCCGGCGGGCCATCAGGGCTTCCCGGGCCTGGTGGTAACACTCCTGGACCGGGGCCCGGCAGGCTTCGTAGTCGACCTCCGGGTAACGGTTTAAGGCCGCCAGGGCGGCCTGGAGGGCGGTTTCCGCCAGAGGGAGGACCTGGAGCTGCCGCCGCCAGGCAAAGATGGCTTCCTGCAGGGCTTCCAGGGTGGCCGTGTAAGCGGCTTCCGCCCGGTGCTCGGCCACCTCACAGCCGTCCCGCTCCTCCCGGGCCCGGCTCAACTCTACCTCGGCCAGGCGGCGCCGTTCCCCCAGCTGGGTAAGACGCCGGGCGAGTTCCAGGGCCCGGCCCAGGTGCTCTTCGTGCCGGCGCAGGTCGGCCAGCCACGACTGCCAGGCAGGCTCGCTGACCGGCGGGCCGCTCTCCCAGGCGCCGGCATAGATGGGGTGGTAGGTGAAGGCCGCCTCGCCGGCCCGGGTGATCATCTCCGCCAGGAGTTGCTCCTGGCCGGCCCGGTTCGCCTCCTGGTCGGCTGCCAGTCTCTCCCTTTCCGCTGCCGCCCGGCTGGCCCGCTCCTGCCATTCCTGGCTCCGGGCCACCGCCCGCCGGTAGTCCTCCTCCAACCGCCCGGTCTCCTGGCGCAGGCGATTTAATTCGCTCTGTTTTTGCCAGGCCTCGTGTTCGGACAGGACTTTAACCTCGGCCTGGAGTTGTTGCTGCTCCTCTTCCCTGGCCTGCAGCTCGCCGGCTGCCGCCGCCAAGGCTTTTTCCAGCCCGGCGATGGTCTCTTCCTCAGCCTCGACCAGCTCTGCTTGCTCCTGCTGGTGGCGGCGGGCCTCCACCAGCTCCCGGGAGGCGGTATACAGGCGTAGGGCGTTGTAGTTATGGTAACTTCGCTGCAAGGCCTCGACTTCGTGGATGTGGATCTCCAGTTCGGCCAGGCGGTCGCCGATAGCGTCCATTTCCTCTAGGACTTCGGCCAGGGGCCGCAGCTCATCGTCCAGCAGGGGCGGCAGGGCCGCCTGGAGGATTTCATAGACCGTCGAGGGTTTGAAGTCCTTGGAGAGCTTGGGGCTACGCAGTTGAATGAGGAGGTCCAGGAGCTCCTGGTAGGCCTGGGGCTCGCTGTAGCCGAAGAGGAGGCGGTTGACCAGCTGTTGATATTCACCCTGCTCCCGGACGACCTCGCCCCCGGCGCCGATGATTTCTTCCAGCTCGGTGCGGGTCAAGGGGATGTGTTCCTCCCGGCCGCTGCTGAAATCCTGTTTATAGAAGAAGATATCCCGCCCCGGGCGGCGGTTGTCGGTAATGGCGAAGCCCCAGAAATTGACGCCGTTCTGGTTGCGCCGCGCCCGCAGGCCGATGCCCACCGTCAGGTAACGCTCCTGTTCCGGGTGATAGAACTCCAGCCACAGGTAGGCCGTCCGCTCGGTGATGCCGCTGTCGGGCTCCAGGAGCAGGTAATACTCGATGCGCCGGTCGCGGGAGCCGAAGGGGTCCAGGCGCCAGGGCCGCTTGTCGCCGTCCAGCACCAGGGGCAGAAAGCTCTGCATGGTCACCGACTTGCCGGAGCCGTTGGCGCCGCGTAAAACCAGGCGGCCGTCCACCAGTTCAAACTCGGCTTCGTCGTAGTACCAGAAATTGAGGATGCCGGCCCTCTCCAGGCGCCACATATACGTATGCTCCCTTCCGGAAAATCAAATTCTACATTTGCTCAGGGACGGGGGTACAGTCTCCGGGCTCCGAGGTTCTCGGCGAGCAAACTTGGCGCTCAGCCTGAAGGTCCTCTTCATAGTTGCCGCTCCAACGGGCCAGGGCCGGCTCCAACCAGAGTTCGTCGCCGGGGCCATGGCCGGCCAGACCCCATTCTTCCAGGTGGGCCAGTAAATCTGCCGTCAGCTCACCGCTGCGGGTGCGGCGGTACTGTTGGCTCCAGTAGTCTTTATAACGCTCCCGCAGGTCCAGGACCAGGCCTTCCAGGTCGGCGCGGGTGAGGTGCAGGCGCCCCTGTTCGTCCACATAAAGGTTGCTGTTCTCCTGGCCCAGGCGCCGCCTGGCCTCGCCGGCCAGGAGCAGGGCAATGTCGGAAATGGTCCGCGCCGTGGGAAAGAGCTGCATCTCGCCGGTGGCCTCGGGGTAAAAAAAGAGCAGGCCCTCCCGGTAGCGCCGGCCTTCCAGGCCGAGCATGTTTGCCAGTTGCTCCAGGAGGGAACGACGCTGGGTCAGGACGTAGTGCAGCTCCTCCGGGCTCCATTCCCGATCGTAGACCACCGGTTCTTGGATGAGGCGGCGGTAGATATAATGCTTGCGCCGGAGCAGCTGCCCTTCCGGGGTATCAGCGTAAAGGCCCTCCCCCAGCTCTTCCATGCGGGTATAAGTAGTCAGATCACGGGGAAATTGGCGCAGGACGTAACGCCCCAGGGGCGAACTCTCGTAGAGGACGTTCTGATCGCCTCCGGAACGCACCCACTCCATCTCGTCGCCGTCCACCGCCTGGAGGATGCCCATCTCCTGCAGGCGTTTCAAAGCGCGGACCATAGATAAGCGGTGGTCATAAAGGGTCCAGTCCAGCTCCACGCCGCTGCCCAGGAGGTGTTCCCGGATGGCCATCACCATCTCCGTCAGCAGGAACTGCTCCCCCTCCCCCTTACCTTCCAGGAACCACAGGCCATAGGTAAAGAGGGCGTAATCCCGCGGGTCGTTAAATTCACTGAACCCCATCCACGGCTGCGCCCGGCCGGGGACCTTTTCCAGCTTGGCGAAGTGGCGGGTGACCAGCAGGGTAAAGCCGCAGTGCTCCCGGAACCAGTCCCGCAACTCCTCGTAGTGGCTGCGGATGGCGCGAAAGAGGTCGGGGTCGGCCTCTTTGGTCACCCAGGGGCGGTTCAGGAGGGCCTGGGCGCACTCCCGCTTCTCTATTTCCCAGCGGGGGGAGTTCTTTTCCACTTACAGGGCTCCTTTCCTTGTATGACTATTACAATACCCCGCGCCGCAGCCGGGTTTCCTCTTCCCCCCGGATGGCCGTGAAAAGCAAGGTATAATCGGGCATGTCCAGGGTACCATCCTCCGCCCGCAGGAGGGCCCGCTGGCCTTGACGCGGCACGTGGAGGGCGATGCGGATGCCCTCAGGGGTCAAAATGCTGCGGCTACGGCTGGCCTGGCAACGGCTGATCCAGTAAAGGAGCTGCTGTCGCAGGGCTGGGGTCACTTCTCCCAGGCGGGAGATGGTGACCGCGCCCTGGCGCAGGAAGGCCAGGAGCATCTCCTGTTCCCGGCGTTGCTCCTCCAGGTAGCCGGCGCGCAGGGCCGCCTGTTTAGCCCGGTGGGAGATAATCGGTTCCGGGCCGCCCTCGTGTAACCGCCGGCGGCTGCGGGAACGCAAGTGCTGGGGGTTAGGCCCTACCTCCCACATGGAGACATCGGGGTTGTCGGTATCACTGACGTCGCTGCCCTGGAAATGGCGGGTGCGATAGAGGCCGAAGGCGTAGGCCGCCAGGCAGTGGGCTTCTTCAATGGTATCCAGGCTGAAAAACCAGTGGCCCAGGTAATCCAGTTCCCGGCGCCGGCTGACGCCGGAGCGCCTCTTTTCCTGGATCTGCAGGGCATTCCGCACCAGCCGGGCAATGGTATCCTTAGTGGCTTGTTCCAGGAAAAGGACGTCGCTGGTCTCGGTCGGGGTGCCGACAAACCAGCGCACCAGGCTCTGCCATTCAGCCTCCAGCCGCTCCCTGACAGCAACGGCGTCAAAGGGCTCGTCCAGCTGGGGCCGCCGGCCGATATCGGCCGTCACCGCGTCCAGGAAGGCGGCCACTACCTGCGGCGCCAGGGCCGGTATTAAACCTTCAATCTTGAAGGCATGGCGCTGTAGTCCCTGGACGAAGCTCTGCAGGTAGCCGGTCACAGCGTCTTTATAGGCTAAGAAGGCCTCGGTGGCCATCAGTTCCTCGGCTTTGGCGCTCTGCAGGCTGGCGATATAGTCGGAGGCATTTTCTGTCAGGCGCACGAAGGTGCCGTAGAGTTCCTCCCAGAGGCTCCCGGCCTCGCCGGCCGGGAAAAGACCCTGCCGCTCCTCGAGTTCCCGCAGGGCGGCCTCGATGGTTTCAAAGAGGGAGGGTTCCAGGGAGCCGCCGTAACCCCTGACCTTTTCCAGGCCCAGAACCAAACGCTCGATCTCGACGGCGTAGGGGGTCATCTGGTAGCGAAAGCGCTTGCGCAGGTATTCCTCCACGGTACACGCGCGACCGCCGTCGTGCCGGGGTACCAGGTCAGCCCATTCCACCAGCTGGTTCAGATCCTGCTGGCACAGCTCCAGGGTATAGTCCGGCAGCAGGCCCATGGCCCTGACCCCCTGGTAGACATCCTCCGGCCGCAGCCAGTAGCGCAGGCGCTGGTGCTGGAGGTAAAAGAAACGCATGATACAGCGATAACGGCCCACATTCTGGGCCGTCAAGTAGCTGGTCTCGGGGATGGCTTTTAGCAGAGTGGATACCTGTTCGACGGCCAAAGAAATCCCTCTTCCGCATTGGGATGGGTGACTCTTGCGAATTAGCTTTGAGCTTTGGAAGAAGTTTCGCCACCGGATAGTGATATTCCTGCCTGAAGGAGTTAAAAACATTTCCTGATAAAAGTTGCCCAAAGGGATATTGTTTAAATCCCCGAATGGGGGTTAAATAAGGAAGAAAACCATCCTGGGTGAGGTGATTTTTCTTTGGCGGGCGAAGCCAAAATCCTGATCGTTTTTTACAGCCTCTACGGAAATACGGCCAAACTGGCAAGGGCCGTGGCGGCCGGAGTCACAACAGTTCCCGATTGCACCGCCGTTCTCAAACGGGTACCCGAGACCATGCCCTGCGAAACCCTAGAGCAGCTGGAAAAGTCGGCAGCATACCAGCAAGCGCAAGCTGAGATGCAAGACATACCCCTGGCCACCCTGGACGACCTGCTGGACGTGGATGGTGTCGTCAGCTAAAACAGTTCATTGACGCCACCGTCCCTTTATGGGTCAATGGCCAACTGGTCGGCAAAGTGATTATCGTCGGCCGGACTTACGAAGATTACAGCCTGGCTAACTGGTGCACTCCTTACGGAGCTTCCGCCACCTCGGGGCCTAACTACGACCAGCCACCCACGGAGCAAGACCTGGCCGTCGCCAGGGCCCTGGGCAAGCGTATCGCCACAATAGCCCGGAAATTGAAGGAATAACAGCAGCAAGCCGCCTGAAGGGGCGGCTTTAATGTATCATTTTGGCCTATTTCGTAGACGCAATCGAATTGCAATACCCAAGTTAACGATTGACAATCCTAAGCCTTTAAGTTAGCATAAATATGTAACCATTTTTGTTACGGAGGTATCTGCCATGGGTGAAGTAATAAAAAGAAGGATCTTGAATATTTCTCTGCCGGTAAGTCTTTATAAAGACCTTGAGGAAATGGCCACAGAAAAAGCCAAAACCAAAGCTGAATTCGCCCGCGAGGCCATAACCAGATATATAGAAAGCGAAAAACGATGGAGCTATATTAGAAAATGGGGCCAGGCCTCCGCCAGGCAGTTGCAACTTAAAAATGAAAAGGATATTGAAGCAATAATTCACGACCTGCGAAAGGAAGGCCGCAATGATTAAGGTAGTTTGCGATACTAATGTTTATATCTCGGCCTTCCTTTTTGGTGGCAAGCCGGAAGAGGTAATAGCTATAGCCAGGAATAATGAAATCGAATTATTAATTTCCGAAGACATCCTTGCCGAAGTGGCCGACGTACTGAAAAAGAAATTCGGCTGGACCGACGAGCAGATTAGCCTGACCCTTGATGAACTACGCTCCATCGCCAGGCTGATTATCCCTGACACCAGGCTTGAAGTCATTAAAAATGACGAGACTGATAATCGCTTCCTGGAATGTGCCCTGGCGGGCGGAGCAAAATATCTAGTCACCGGCGACACGCATCATCTACAGCCTCTTAAGGAATTTAAGGGTATTCAAATACTTTCACCTGCAGATTTTTTAGCGGTTTTAAGTACCATGACTGAAAATTGAGTAGTTCTACTATGACCCCTTCGGACATTTGCTTGTAAAAGGCCAGGGGCAGATTGGCATAAACCACAGCCCCCCCGGAGGGGTAGAGTTTGTCGGTGATGACCGGGTTCCAGCCTTGCCGGGTGTCAAAGGCTATCGCCCGGGCGTCCAGGAGCCTGGCCCGGACATGCCGGTAGCTCAGCCGGCCGTAGCCGTAGCTGCTGACGGCATTACCGTGGGAGAGCTTGCCCGGGGTGATCCCCCAGCCCGCGGCTTCCTGGGGAGAAGGGAATTGCCAGTAACCATCATAACTCTCCTTCCCCCCTTGATCCGGCAGGCCATAGTTCACTCCAGCCAGGCTGCAATGGACGAACAGTTTCGGGTCTCGTCTGGCAATCTTGCCAAGCCAATACTCCACTCGTCGCTGATGTCGGGCGAGTCTCTTGTACTTTCGCCTCGCCCAGCGGACCAAGGCTCGGTTCATGTACCTGAGTACGGAGTACAGTTCCGATTTGTAAAAGCACTTTTATACCATAATATCTCAAGTTGTGGTATAATATTTTCCAGGAGAGGTGCGGGTTAACAGGCAATGAAATTGACGCGCTATTTTGAGGAACAGGTCTTGCACAAGCGCCCATATATCAGGCTGGAGTGGTGCGCGCAGGCAATACGTGAACCTAAATATCGGGAAGTGCAACCCGATGGGAGGATACGGCATTGGATACTCATCCCAGAGATCGGGAAATATTTGCGCGTGGTAACCCTGGAAGACGGCCAGACAATCCATAACGCCTTTCCTGATCGCAATTTCAAAGGCACAGGAAACAAAAGCGAGGGGTGATAATATGAAATTCCATTACTACCCGGATACTGACACCATGTATATAGACCTTACTGAAAAAGAAAGCGCCGACTCGGTGGAAGTTGCCCCGGGCGTTATCCTGGACTTTGACGCCGAAGGGCGCCTGGTAGGCATAGATATTGACCATGCCAGCACCCTGATAGATTTATCCCGCCTTGAGGCTGATGGCTTGCCTCTGGGCCGCATTATGCTTACCGGTCCAGGTTCTAAGTTGAGCCAGGCCCAAGCAGGCTAAGAACCTTATTGATGAGGTCAATAAGGTAAGACCGGTAGCAGGCCCATGGCCCTGACCCTCTGGTAGACATCCTCCGGCCGCAGCCAGTAGCGCAGGCGCTGGTGCTGGAGGTAAAAGAAACGCATGATACAGCGATAACGGCCCACATTCTGGGCCGTCAAGTAGCTGGTCTCCGGTATAGCTTTCAGCAGGGAAGAAACTTGTTCAACGGCCAAAGGGATCCTTCTTCCGATTTTAGCTTATCCAAGGAACTTCGCCAAAAGACCATGGGATTCCTGCCAGGGGTGATGTAAAATTTGACCTTAAGGCTCATTTTTACCAGCTATTTTAGAGAACTCTTCCAGATTGGCGATGGTAACGCTCTTTTTAAGCAAGGCTCGCAATACTGCCGGGTCATCTATGGCACTAAGCTTGTTGCTTAAATCTGTTTTTAAAATACCAAACCGTTCGCTAAGAATATCTATAATGCCTTTACGCAGGGTTTCAAGCTCACCCTCTATTTTGCCTTCTATTCTGCCTTTCCTCTCGCCTTCTATTCTGCCTTTCCTCTCGCCTTCTGCCCAACCCCTGCTCTCGGCGGTCTTTAAAGCCGACAAATGATCCATCTTCCCCTTCAGGCGGGATAGATATTGCGCCCTGGTCCGGGGGTCCTGGCTCAGGCGCTCCCACTCCCTGATGGCCTTTCTTAATACCGTATCACGCATCGCCTTCGCCTCCAATTCCCTGGTGATTTCCTGATCTTCATTTGCTTCCAATAAAAGGAACCACTTCGTCAGCGGGTCCCTTTCTTCTTCTAGCTGGCCTCGTTTCCATCTGGCCAGCATCTTGGGTAGCTCGATAAAGCGTATTTCTTCAATATCGGTTAGCTGGAAGCCCTCGGTCTCTTCCCGCAGGTGAAAAACTGTATGGTATTTCTGGGTTTGCTTCAAAAAGACGTAGTCCAAGATGTTGATACTGATCGTTTTTTGGAGTTCGGAGTATTGCATCCCAATGAGCATCTGGGAGGCAAAGACCACGCTCCAGTAATAGATTGCCCGTTTTTGCATATCATGTTCATCGGCCACCTGAATCTCTATGGTCATCAGGGTACCGTCATTGGCTCGGGCCAGGATATCCATGATGGCTTCTTTATCTTTCTGGTGATCCCGGGCCTTTATCGGGTTCAGGACAGTAACTTGGTTAATTCTCTTTTCTGCTGCGGGTTTCAGGATGGTATTGAGTAAATCTATAAGCAGGTCCTCATTCCCGGGACTGGAAAAGAGCTTCTTAAACAGGAAATCATTCTTCGGGTTCAGACGCTCATATTTCTTTTTCTTTTCGACTTTCCCGGTCACGACCTCTCCTCCTCGTTAGTTATATTATACCATTTTTTCTTTTGCGGCGGTATAGAAGTTTATTCTAAAGCATTGTGAAACATCGTTCAGATCAGAGGGCAAAGATTAAATGAGGAATCTCTATCCCGTAGTTAAGTTTTACTTAACCAGCATTACCCCCTACATTCTCTACATCATCGCCGCTTCCTCTCCGCTTTTGTACCCGGTTTCACAATTAAGTGTAACTTGATCTTTCGTCCGCAACCAGGGACGAATGTTCAAAAAAAGAAATCTAGGACCATCTGTGGCCCTTCATCAAAAAAGCAAATGCCCGGGTTTGATGACTGAAGCCCGGGCACCATGTTTTAATATATGCCGTATTCCAGCACTGTTTCCAGCATGGCGACGATATTTTCCGGCGGGACGTCGCCTGGATGTTGTACACCGTGTTGAAGACAAAGCCGCCGCCGGGGGCCAGGATGTCGATCTGGCGTTTGACTTCGTCCCGGACCTCACCAGGTGTACCCCGCGGCAGGGTGTACTGGGTGTCAATGCCGCCGCCCCAGAAGGTCAGGGCATCGCCGAATTCTTTCTTCAGCCTGGCCGCATCCATGTTGGGCGTCTTAAACTGGATAGGGTTGAGGATGTCGACTCCCACCTCGATGAGATCGGGAATCAATTCATAAAAACTGCCGCAGGAGTGCAGGAAGACATATACCGGAATCAACTGGTATACGATCAGGTTCCTTATGTTTGAGGGCAGTTAACACCCGCTCATAAGCAAACATTAATTTTTTCCTCCATATTCACTGGTTAGTAACAACCTCCAGGAAGGCCAGGATATTTTCCGTCGGCACATCGTTGGGAATGGCATGGGTCGGAGCGCAGATATAACCCCCATCCCTGGCCAGAATATCCATGAGCCTCCTGGTTTCGCTCTTGACAACTTCTGGAGTTTCCCTGGACAGTAGTGTTTGCGTACTTATACCGCCGTAAAAGGTTATATCTTTACCATACTCTTTCTTCATAAACTCGATATCATATATCTCCGGCTGGAAGGTGTTGTAAATATCCAGGCCCAGTTCAATGAGATCCGAGAAGACTTCATGGATATCACCGCAGGAATGCTGGGCGACAAATAAGCCATGCTTTTTGACGGCGCTATACATCACGGCCAGCCTGGGTTTAATAAAAGTACGCCAAATCTGGGGCCCCATGATTAAACCCTTCTGCTGGCCCCAGTCGTCGCCAAAAAAGATAGCATCGATGTCGTACTGAGCCGCTATATCGATAACCTTGAGATTATATTCCACGATTTTATCCAGGAGTTCATTAACGAACGCTGGTTCAAGAATGAAGTCCATCAATAATGCTTGCATAGATCTCAGGGTCCAGGCGCGTTCAAAAAGGGAAAAACCAATGGTATAAAGGCGGAACTGCTCTTTGTGGGCGCTTAACTCCTCGCATTTGGCGCGAATTAATGGCTCATCCGGCTCGGGAAAAGTATAACAATTCAGACTGGCTTCCTTTAACTGGTAATCACTAACAATACCAAAGTCTCCTTCCTGGGTTTTATCCCAGACAACGCCGAACATATCTTGATCCAGCTTGGGGCCGACGTTGACAAAACTCTCATTACGGGCATCGATTAAGTGGTTCCCCACCTTGTCCAGAAAGTCAGGGTCATTATAGTAGGTTACTAGTCGCTTATATACGTCGTTGGTTAAATCAAGCTGGTAAGGGACAATATCTGTTTCTTTATGCTGTAGGGCCTGCAGGACCCTTTCCCGCCTGGTCATTTATTGCAAACCTCCTTGCCTTGGATTATAAGAAGGCCCGACCTGTATGGAAAGATCGGGCCTTCCTTTTGTCGCACCCGTCTACTTTTCTTTTACTACCTGTTGCCAGTTGTCGCGCGTCGCTATTGTCGGCGGCCAGTTGGTGACCCAGGGGATTTCTTTCTTGTTAACAATATTATCGTACATTAATTGTACGCTTTTAGCGCTGTAATCCTGGGCGCTTAAATAGACGGTAGCCTTGAAAGCGGTTGGTTCACTCTTGCTAAACTCGTCCTTGGCATGACTTCCGTCCAGACCACAGGCCACCGCATCTTTATCTTTTTTAACTGCTTCCAGGGCCCTTACCGCGGCGACAACACTTTCATCATTGAAACCAAAGACTACCCAGTTGGTTACTTCCGGGTGGGCAGTAATAACCGCTGCCATAGCGTCATAAGCGTCCTGCATACCATACTTTTTCAGAGCGGCGTTGATGATCATATCTTCTTTAAACCCGGCGTTTAATAATGCCTTCTTCGCACCATCGGTCCTCTTTTTCAGAACGCTTACCTGTTCATAAGACATTGCTACGGCCCTTACTACCTTCTTCGGGTCATTAAGCCAACCCTGATTCTGTACATATTTGGCCAACCACTCACCCATGGCTTTACCGTACTCTTCATCATCGATACCCAGGTGGGGGGCGAGTTGCTTCCCTGAGGTATCAATTAACACGTCACTCTGAGACATAATAGGAATACCAGCCTGTTTTGCTTTTTCTACCACTGCCGGGCTAATCTTCTGATCCGGTACGACAACAATCAAACCCTTCACTTTTTGCTGGATAGCCTGATCAACCGCATTTAAGAATACGCTCGGGTCGCCGCGACCATCCAGGGAAACCATCTTGATACCCAACTTATCAGCTTCGTTTTCGGCACCTTTAATTACATTTTGGAACCAAAACTCCTGCGCGTTTTTTACGATTAATCCCAGGGTTATATCTTCTTTTTTCGGGGGAGTATTCTGGGCGGTAGTATCCTTTTTCTCCCCCTGGGAAGTGGGTTTCTGTCCACAGGCCGCCGTTAAAGCCATCATACCGACTACCAAAAGCATTACCAGAAATATTTTCCAATATTTATGCATGTTACATAAACCCTCCTTTGTAAGTATGCATGACATTCTTTCACGCTACTACCTTTTTGCCCTCACTGTATCCGCCATGTTTGCTATCATTCATCTATTCAAGCCTCAACATCACCTCCTATACAGGTTTTTATTGATCAGCGCCTGGCCCGCAGCTGGTCAATGGCAACACCGAAAAGCAATAACAGACCCCGGGCTATATACTGGTAAAAGGCCGGCACATTGAGAAGATTCAGGCCGTTATCCACTGTACCCATGAGGATCATGCCGAAGACGGTACCGATCATCCGCCCCTGCCCGCCGGCCAGGGCGGTACCACCCAGGATGGCTGCCGTAATGGAATCCATCTCCAGGCCCTGACCGCTTGTCGGTTGACCAGAGGTCATACGGGAGGCGAGGATAATTCCCGTCAATGCGGCCATGGCACCGCTGATAATAAAAACCCGTACCCGGTACTTATCAACATTTATACCTGACAACCTGGCTGCTTCCGGGTTACCGCCGACGACATAGAGTTCACGACCAAATCTGGTATAGTTTAACAGGACGTGAAAAGCTATAAAAATCAATACCAGGATTATAACCGGGTTGGGAATACCCAGAGTCTGCCCTATACCCAGGCCATAGAACTCACGATCAAGTACGCCTATAGCCGAACCGCCACTTACCAGGAAGGCAATTCCCCGTAAGACCGACATGGTGGCCAGGGTGGTAATCAGAGCGTTAATCTTCAACTTGGTAATACTCAATCCATTAAACAATCCCCCAGCCATCCCCACCAGCAAGCCACCTATAATGGCGATTATAATATTATGGCTGGCATTCATCGTTAATACGGCTACTATGCCGGCCAGGGCCGCGGTGGAGCCCACCGACAGGTCGAACCCGCCAGCGATCAAAACTATGGTCTGAGCTGCAGCTACCACTCCGACGTAAGAAATCGACAGGCCGATATTGATGATATTCTGCCAGGATAGAAAATGGGGGGCAATAAAGGCCAGGATTACCCATAACAGGATTACAGCTATAAGAATGCCCATTTGTTCAAATTTAAGAAGACTGCTGGCAAGATTACGTGGTGGCAGTTTTTTGCTTTGATCGCGTTCTTCGGTGGCCTGGTTCATGGCAAGCATGGTGAAAATCACACTCCCAGTTGGAATGATGAAATTATCCTCTCATGGCTAGATCCAGAATCTTTTCTTCACTGGCTTCTTCCCTTTTAAGTTCCCCTACCAGGCGGCCGGCGCGTAGCACCAGAATCCGATCGCTCAATCCCAAGATCTCGGGAAGCTCGGAGGAAACCATGATAATACCTATACCCTGTGCCGCCAGGCTGATTATCAATTCGTAGATCTCGGCCTTGGCCCCGACGTCAATACCCCTGGTGGGCTCGTCGAGGATTAAGACCTGGGGCCATGACGCTAACCACTTGGCCAGAACCACCTTTTGCTGGTTGCCGCCGCTCAGGTTGACAACCTTTTGTTCCCGCGACGGTGTTTTGATGCGCAGGCTGGCGATATAGTCCTCAGTGATTTTGTTTTCTTGCAGCCGTTTGATAAAGGACCAGCGGCTAAGCTTTTTAAGGATGGTAATGGTTACATTCTCCCGTACTGTTAGCCCCAGGATCAATCCCTGGCTTTTCCGGTCTTCGGGGCAAAGGCCCAGACCGGTCTTAATAGCATCTTCAGGGCTATAGAATTTCCATTCTTGGCCATTTAATTTGACAGAACCGCCATCCCGCGGGTCGGCGCCAAAGAGACAGCGCACCATCTCCGTCCTGCCGGCGCCCACCAGCCCGGCGATACCCAAGATCTCGCCCCGGTAGAGGTCGAAACTTATATCCTGCAAGATACCCTGGCGCGACAACCCCCGCACTTCAAGGAGCTTATCCCCTGTTTTATAACATGTTTTTTTCTGAAAGACGTCTTTCAAATCGCGGCCGACCATCATCCTAACCAGACCCTGCTCGTCAGCTTCGTTTACTGCCAGGGTCCTGATGTGTTTCCCGTCCCGTAAAACAGTAATACGGTCGCAAATCCGGAAGATTTCTGGCATCCGGTGGGATACGTAGATAATGGTCATACCCATAGCCTTGAGCCGGCGGATCAGGGCAAAAAAGGGGTCGATTTCTCTAGTGGAAAGGGAAGCAGTCGGTTCATCAAAAGCGATGACCCGGGCATTTCGGCTGTAAGCCTTGAGGATTTCTACCATTTGTTGTTGGGCAACGCTCAGATCACCCAGTCTCGTTTCGGGTTGGAGGTCCAGAGCCAGTTCGGCAATAAGCTGCTGCGCTTTGACCCGCAGTTCCCCCCAGTCAACCAGCTGACCTGTTTTTAAAGGGAGCCTTCCCAGAAAGATGTTTTCAGCAACACTCAGGTAGGGTAAAGACTGTCTTTCCTGGTATAATACACTGATGCCCTTCGCCAGGGCATCGGCGGGGCTGGTCAGTTCCAGGGGTTGCCCGTCCAGGAGAATACTGCCGCCATCAGGCAGGTAATCACCGCTTAATATCTTGAGCAGGGTCGATTTACCAGCGCCGTTTTCACCGATTAAGGCGTGCACATCTCCGGGTGTGACGGTAAAAGTAACATTATCCAGGGCTTTGACACCGGGAAAGCTCTTGAAGATATTCTGAAATTCTAGCTTGCATCCCCGCATTTATTCTTCACCACCTCAACCGGCTGAAATATGATCATTTGCAACAGTTCGTTTACCAACACGTTCTTAACCTGTCCCGTCCCCAAACTGGCGGCGCTGGCAGCAGCAGCAGCGGTGGCCAGCCTGGCTGCAGCTACCACGTCTTCACCTCGCGCCAGGGCGACGGCGAAGCCCGCCACGAAGGCGTCGCCGCAACCGACGGTATTCACCGCCCGGACCTGCGGCGGGATGACCTGGAATAAGCTCTCCCCTGTCCCTATGAGGGCACCTTCTGCTCCCAGGCTAAGGGCGACAACCTCCACCCCGGTGGCCAGGAGTTCCCTGACGAAATCCCGCCGGGCCGTTTCCCCCTCCAGGTGCCTCCCGGTCAGGGCCCCGGCTTCCTGGAGATTGGGTTTGACCATGAAGGGCCTAGATGTTAACCCTTCTTTTAAGGCAGTACCGCTGGTGTCCAGGATTACCCTGGTCCCTTCCTGCTTGACCGCTGCAATCAGCTCGGCGTAAAAGCCGGGCGGTAATCTCCGCGCCAGGCTGCCCGACATGGTGATCACCCGACTGCGGCGGGCCAGGGTTCTTACTTTATCCTTCAACTTCTCCCTATCGGCAAGGCCTACTTCCGGCCCCGGTTCCAGCAGTTCCGTCTGGCTTTTGCCGGTCGGGTCCAAGATATTCAGGCAAATACGCGATTCACCGACTACATGAACAAAATCTCCCTTAATCCCTTCTACTGCCAGGCTTTCCTCAATAAACCGGCCATTATGGCCGCCCAGGAAACCGGTAGCCACCACTTCTTCACCCAAGGCCTTAACCACCCGGGCGACATTCAGTCCCTTCCCGCCGGCCTGGGCCATGACGCGCTGGACGCGGAAGACCCCGTTGAGGCTAAAATTTTCCACTATATAGGTCTTATCAATAGCGGCATTGACGGTAACCGTGGTAATCATCTAGAGTTACTCCCCGGCGGCCATTTTGCGCTTGAACAGGTCGATGACTTCCACCGGCGTCGGGTCCACGCCCCGGATCAGGGCCAGGTACAGGGTGATGAAGTCGCCCAGGTAAACCAGGGAAAAGAGGCGCGCCAGGCGGGACTCACCCTGGGAGCTGACCTCCCTCACCCCGGCGGCCCGGTGGTGCAGGATCTCCTGAGAGGTGGCCAGGCGCCGCCGGATCTTGTCGCTATCTTCAATATCCCGCAGGAAGGTGAAGTAAAAACGCTTCAAGTAAGCGCTAGGGGCGTCCCAGCCGACGGCTTCGTCGTGGTGCAGGTTGGGGATGGCATTGTACATGGCAATCAGTTTGCTGTTTTCCCCCATCTGGTTTTTCCAGCGCCAGGCGATGGCATCGGTCAGGGGTAGGGAGCCGTAAATGATGGGTACATAGCCGTCCATCTCCATAGCCATGGTTTTGGCCAGGTTGTTCTTGGCCGGTATGGCCGGGCCGTAATGGCCGGCCAGGACTTTTAACAGGGCGATGGTTTCCCTGACCTCCGCCGTTTTATCCGGCACCAGGCCCAGCTGCTGCAGCAGGCCCAGCAGGGGCAAAAAGATGTAGCCCAGGGCGATGCGCGGCATCATGCCGCCGGGGATAATGAGCACCGGATGGCTCTTCTCCCGGGCCCGGGTGAGGAGTTTGCCCCCAGCTGTTATGACCACAGCTTTAGCCCCTACGGCGGCGGCCAGGTCATAGGCGCTTAAAATTTCCTCCGTATTACCCGAGTGGCTGACGACGATCGCCAGGGTATGTTCATCAACCCAGGCCGGGATGGTGTAGCCCTGGTTCAAGACCAGGGGTACCCGCAATTCGTCAAAGAGATAGGACTGTAAAAGGCTGACGCTGGCTGCCGAGCCGCCCCCGGTGGCCAGGACGATAATGTGGCGTATCTCCCCGGCCGGCAGGATGGATGGCCATTTCCCGGCCAGTTCCCAGCCGTCGGCAAACTGGCGGTGGTAGTCGACGGTATCCGGGAGGGCCCTGGCGCTGTCCAGTTGTTGTAAAGCTTGCAGGTCATCAAGATCGATGTACATTATGGCAATCCGCTCCTTAGTGAGAGGTGGGATGTGAGAGGTTAGATGTGAGATGCCTGTAAAAACTGGCTACGCCAGTTTCAGATTAAAGCCTGCCCTACTATCGTATCTCCCGTTTACTGGTAGCAATTCGTCGGCACGAGTGGCTCTATCTGTTGAAACCGGGCTGCGTCGTTTCCTGATATCAGGTCTGTACCCGACCGGCGGCGCCGCAGAGGCGCATTTTCGCCAGGGCTGTTTCTTTGACGGCTTCCCGGGCCGGGGTAAAATAACGGCGCGGGTCGGTTTCTTCCGGATTGGCGGCCAGGGTTTCCCGTAAACGCGCGGCCAGCACCAGTTTTAAGTCGGTAGCGATGTTTATCTTGCTGATGCCCAGCGCGATGCAGCGGGCTACGGCGGTATCGGGCAGCCCGGAAGCACCGTGGAGGACCAGGGGGAGGTTTACCCTGGCGGCTATTTCCTGCAGCCGTTCAAAATCCAGGCGCGGCTCGCCCCGGTAGACGCCGTGGGCGGTGCCGATGGCAACAGCCAGGGAGTCAATACCGGTCGCGGCGGCAAAAGTTGCCGCTTCATCCGGATCAGTGTAATATACTGCTTCTGCATCGACGGCCAGTTCATCCTCCCGGCCGCCCAGGCGGCCCAGCTCGGCTTCTACGGCTGCTCCTTTTTCCCGCGCCATGGCGACCACCTGGCGGGTGCGGGTGATATTTTCCTCCAGGGGCAGGGTTGAACCGTCGAACATGACGGAGGTGAAACCCGCCTCCAGGCAGGTGCCGATAAGGTCTATATCAATAGCGTGATCCAGGTGCAGGACTACGGGTACGGCCGCCTGCCGGGCGGCCACCCGGGCCATGGCCACCAGGTAATCGGCTCCTGCATATTTAACCGTCCCCGGGGTGGCCTGGAGGATCACCGGCGCGCCGGCTGCTACCGCAGCGGCCACCACCGCCTGCAGGGTCTCCAGGTTATGGATGTTAAAGGCACCGACGGCATAGCCGCCCTGCCGGGCTTGTTCCAGCATTGCCCGCGGGTTTACCAGGTCCATGTTGCTCTTTCCTCTCCCAGCATGAATTCTTTCCTGGCGATGGCCGCGGCGCCGGTGGCCCCAGCAAGGTCACCCAGTTCCGCTGCTACGATTTCCACTTCCCGGTTCAGGGGCATGGCCCGCTCCCGGACTACCCGCCGTACCGGTGCCAGTAGGAGTTCCCCGGCACCCATGACCCCGCCTCCCAGGACGATGCGCTGGGGGTTGAGGATATTGGCCAGGCCGGCCAGGGCGATACCCAGGTACACGGCTGTTTCTTTGATAACCTGCTCGGCCGCCTGATCGCCCCGGGCGGCGGCCTGGCAGACCATGGCAGCGGTAATGCTGCCGGCATCGCCATGGGCCAGGTCCAGGACCAGGCTCGCAGCCCCCGCCGCGATGGCCGCCCGCATACGGCGGGCGATGCCCCGGCCGGAGGCGTACATTTCCAGGCAGCCATAGTTACCGCAGCTGCAGCGGGGGCCGTCTTTTTCCACCGTTACGTGACCTATTTCGCCGGCGCTTTCATCGCGGCCCGTGTACAATTTATCCTGGATAAAGATACCCGCCCCAATGCCCGTCCCCAGGGTCAAACAGATTACGTCTTCCCTATCCCTCCCGGCGCCCAGGAGTTTTTCCCCCCAGGCGGCCATACGCACGTCATTATCGATTAAGACCGGGACACCGGTTCCCGCGGCTACCAGCCCGGCTACGGGGATGTCCCGCCAGCCCGGCAGGTTGGGCGAAAATACCGACCTGCCCTCGCGGCTGTTGACCAGGCCCGGGACGCCCAGGCCAATGCCGCGGAGCTGTTGGGCTGTTATGCTATTTTTATCCATTAAGAATTTAGTTAAAGAAATAATACGATTGATAACTTCTGCCGGCCCCCGGGCTGCTTCCGTGGGCCAGGTTACCCAGCCATGGGTCTGCCCTTCGGCGTCCATGAAGATAGCCGAGATATTGGTACCACCCAGGTCGATCCCAGCAACGTATTGCGTCATGGCTTACCTCCAATCAGACAACAATTACATCTACTCCCCGGCGCGCTAATTCTTCTATAAATTCCGGTGGGGCGGCGCTGTCGGTAATGAGGGTGGTTACGTCTCCGATGGAGGCGAAACGCGATAAAGCCACCCGGCCGATTTTGGAGTGGTCGGCCAGGACGATTATTGCGTCGGCAGCCTGGACCATCAGGCTGTTGGTATGGGCTTCGGTCATATTTGGTGTCGTCAGGCCGTGTTCGATGCTGATACCGTTGACGCCCAGAAAAGCCTTCTGAACATGAACCTCCCTTAATACCTTTTCGGTGAGGGAACCGACCATGGCGTAGGAACGGGTACGCATGTTGCCGCCGGTGAGGACCAGGTTGATGCCCTCGCTCTGGGCCAGTTCCATGGCGATGTTGACGGTATTGGTGACGACCGTCAAATGCTGGCGGTCTTTAAGGAGTTGGGCCAAGGCAGTAACGGTAGTACCGGCATTGAGGAGGATGGTATCGCCGTCTTGTACCAATTCAGCTGCTTTGCGGGCGATGGCCAGTTTCTCCGCCGGAAATTTATCCTTTTTTTCGTTAAATGACGGTTCTTCTTCACTGCCCCCACTTACAGGTACAGCGCCCCCATGGGTGCGGGCGAGGAGGCCCTCCTTTTCCAGGCTGCTGAGATCCCGGCGGATGGTCATGGGCGATACGCCCAGTTCCCGGCTGAGGTCGGTGACGCTTAAAGGTGTTCCTGAGCTTATTTTATCGATAATGATCTTGCGCCGTTGTACTGAGATCATAAAGCCTCCGTACCGTTCCTTTTTGTTAGTTATTGTTCTTGTGCTATAACATATTCGCCAAATATCGCACATCTCCTGCTGGTTGATTAATTTTTTTTAAAAAAATTTATGACCGCGTTGAAGAGAAGATATATGCCCAACTAGTACAGTTATCCTCTGTAAATAGAGTTCTGCCAACAAAGGAATATCCTTTCCGGGTTAGGCGGGCCATATCCCTCCGGCTGCTGGAGGCGCGGGTGTTAGACTTCATAGGCGGCCCCTTATAACGCCCCGTTGGTGCAATAGGTTTTATTATGGAAGGAGCCCCAACAAAAAAGCTGCCGCCGGCACGGTCATAAGGACCGGACCGGTGGCAGCTTTATAGGCAGGTTGCCTGCAGCCCTGATAATAGAGGGCCAGGCCCAAAAGGGAGCCCATAGATCTAGGGGCCAGGGGCTTATTCCCCTTTACGCGCGTCGGCGGCTTTCTTTTCCTTCAAAGCGGCCTGGGCGGCGGCGAGTCTAGCCACCGGCACCCGGAAGGGCGAGCAGCTGACGTAATTGAGGCCGATCTGGTGGCAAAACTCCACCGAGCTGGGTTCGCCGCCGTGCTCGCCGCAGATGCCGATTTCCAGCTGCGGGTTGCTGCCGCGGCCCAGTTCCACGGCCATCTGCATGAATTTGCCGACGCCGTCGCGGTCGAGGACGATGAAGGGATCGTCCTTTAGGATCTTCTCGTCCACGTACTGGTGCAGGAATTTGCCCTCGGCGTCGTCGCGGCTGAAACCGAAGGTGGTCTGGGTCAGGTCGTTGGTGCCGAAGGAGAAGAACTCGGCCTCTTTAGCAATCGCGTCGGCCGTGGCGCAGGCCCGGGGCATCTCGATCATGGTGCCGACTTTGTAGTTGAAGTCGACGCCGGTTTCCTGCTTCACGGCCGCGGCTACCTCGTCGACCATGGCATGGAGGCGCTGGAGCTCATTGACGTGGATGACCAGGGGGATCTCCACCTCCGGCAGGACCTTAATACCCTCTTTAACCAGCTGGGCCACGGCCTGAAAGATGGCCCGCACCTGCATGGCGTAAATCTCCGGATAGGTAATCCCCAAGCGGCAGCCGCGGTGGCCGAGCATGGGGTTGAACTCGTGGCGGGCCCGGACCTCGCGCAGGAGGGCTCGCTTGGCTTCCAGCTCTTTCGCATCACCGCCGGTGGCCTGAAGGCGGGTAACGTCCACCAGGAGTTCTTCGATATTAGGCAGGAACTCGTGCAGGGGCGGGTCGAGAAGCCGGATGGTCACCGGCAGGCCTGCCATGGCCTTTAAAATCCCGTAAAAGTCGCCCTGCTGCATGGGCAGGAGCTTAGCCAGGGCCGCTTCGCGTTCTTCTTTAGTTTTGGCCAGGATCATCTCTTGCACCACAGGTAGGCGGTCGACCTGCATGAACATGTGCTCTGTACGGGTGAGGCCGATACCTTCGGCGCCGAATTCCCGGGAGCGCCTGGCGTCTTCCGGCGTATCGGCGTTAGCGCGGACTTTGAGACGCCGGAAGGAATCGGCCCATGCCAGGATGGTTTCGAACTCGCCGCTGAGCTGGGGATCGATCAGGGGCACCTCGCCCAGGATGACGTTGCCGGTGGCACCGTCGATGGAGATGATGTCGCCTTCTTGGACCACCAGGTCGCCAATAAAGAAACGTTTGCCCTCGACGTCGATTTTAATGGCATCGCAGCCGGTCACGGCCGGTTTACCCATGCCCCGGGCCACCACCGCTGCGTGGCTGGTCATGCCGCCGCGGGCCGTGAGGACGCCCTGGGCCTGGACAATACCGTGGATATCGTCAGGAGTGGTCTCGGTCCGTACCAGGACGACCTTCTGCCCGTCCAGGCCCATCTTTTCGGCCTGGTCGGCGTCGAAGACTACCTGGCCGGAGGCGGCACCCGGGGAAGCCGGCAGGCCCTTGGCCACAACCTCGAGCTTGGCGCCGGGGTCGATACGGCGGTGCATGAGCTGGCCCAGCTGGTCGGCGTCAACGCGCAGAACGGCTTCTTCTTTGGTAATGAGGCCTTCGTTCACCATATCCACGGCGATCTTGACGGCCGCAGCCGCCGTGCGTTTGCCGTTACGGGTCTGGAGGATAAAGAGCTTGCCTTTTTCGATGGTAAACTCGATATCCTGCATATCGCGGTAGTGTTTCTCCAGCAGCTGGCAGGTATTTTCAAACTGGCGGTAGACCTCCGGCATCTCTTCCTTCAGGTTGCTGATGGGCTTGGGGGTACGGATGCCGGCCACCACGTCTTCACCCTGGGCGTTGAGGAGGTATTCGCCGTACACGCCCTTCGCGCCGGTGGAGGGGTTGCGGGTGAAGGCCACGCCGGTGCCGCTGGTGGGTCCCATGTTGCCGAAGGCCATGGTTTGGACGTTGACGGCGGTGCCCAGATCATCGGGGATCTTGTTGATCTTGCGGTAGACAATGGCCCGGGGGTTGTTCCAGGAGCCGAAGACGGCCCTGATGGCCATGTACATCTGCTCTTGGGGGTCCTGGGGGAAATCCCGCCCGCTCTTATTCTTGACAACGTCTTTATACTCGGCAATGACTTCCCGCAGGGCGCCCGGGGTTAATTCGTGGTCAAACTTTACCCCCAGGCGCTCCTTATGTTTCTCCAGGACGGCTTCAAAGTTGTTATGTTCGATACCCAGGACGACGTTGCCGAACATCTGGATGAAACGGCGATAGCAGTCCAGGGCGAAACGCTCGTCGCCTGTTTGGGCAATCAAGCCTTTAACGGAGTTGTCGTTCAGGCCCAGGTTTAGGATGGTGTCCATCATGCCGGGCATGGAAACCGGGGCGCCGGAACGTACGGAGACGAGAAGGGGGTTCTCGGGGTCACCCAATTTCTTGCCGTTAATCCGCTCCAGATCCTGCAGGCGGGCGGCGACTTCCTCCTCCAGCCCGGCAGGGAATTTCTGGCCCAGGCGGTTGTATTCATTGCAGGCCTCGCAGGTAATGGTGAGGCCCTGGGGCACCGGCAGGCCGATGTTGGTCATCTCGGCGAGATTGGCCCCTTTGCCGCCGAGGAGCAGGCGCATATCGGCCCGGCCCTCGCTGAACAGGTAGACGTACTTTTTACTTGCCATGTTTTTCCCTCCGATAGTAAATTTGGAGTATTTTACCGGCCGTCTCTTCGACAGCCTTGTTGGTAACGTCGATAACCGGGCATTCCAGCCGTTCCATAACCTGGCGGGCGTAGGCCAGTTCCTCTTCGATGCGCTCCCGGGTGGCGTAACCGGCCGGTCCCGGCAGGCCCAGAGTACGCAGGCGCTCCTGGCGGATCTGGTAGAGTTGCCCGGCGTCAATGGTCAGCCCTATTATCTTTTCCGGCGGCAGGTTAAGCAATTCCCCCGGCAGGGGCACCTCCGGCACCAGGGCCAGATTGGCCGCCCGCAGGCGCTTGTGGGCCAGGTACATACACACCGGCGTTTTGGAGGTTCGGGACACCCCGATAAGGACCAGGTCGGCGTGATGCAGGCCCCGGATATCCTTACCGTTGTCGTATTTAACGGCGAAATCGATGGCCTCCATCTTATGGAAGTAATCTTCGTCGGTCCGGCGGATGAGGCCCGGCTCCAGCCGGGGCTTGCCCCCCGTCACCCGAGCGATGGCATCCATCAGGGGCCCCAAAAGGTCTACTGCCGCCAGGTCCCGGGCTGCCGCCAATTCCAGGAGCTTCGCTTTCAAATCCGGCAGCACCAGGGTAAAGGCGATGATCCCTTTTTCCTGGGCGACTTCGTTGATAATCTCCTCCAGGTGATCAGGGTCGGTAACGTAGGGTACCCGGCGAATATCCAGCCCGCCGCCGTCGAACTGGCTGGCCGCCGCCCGGGCGACGTATTCGGCCGTCTCCCCCAGGGAGTCTGAGATTACATAGATTACGCCGATGGGTAAACCCTCCCTCCAAAATATGATGTAAGTGGCGTTATGTTGCCATAAGGGGTTCCTGCGGTGATACGGGTAATCAGTGGTTGCCCTCCCCCAGTTCGACAAAGAGTCTGGTAATGGTGGTCTTGGTCAGGCGGCCGACGACCTTCAGCTTCGGTGGCGACCCGGCCACCGGGCGGACAACCGGCAGGGCGTCCACTTCATGTTCGATGATCTTGCGAGCTGCGGCCAGGACCGGTTCCTCCGGCGTAGTGCAGATGATGTTGGGCCTCCTGGTCATGATAACCGAAACCGGCATTTTCTGCAGGTCGCCGCCGCCGATGGCCGCTTTGAGGAGGTCTTTACGGGAAACGACCCCCTCCAGGTGCCCATTCGCGTCCACCACCATCAGGGTACCCACGTCCTCCAGAAACATGGAGACAATGGCCTCATAAACCGAGGCCTCACTCCGGATAACCCGGGGCAGGCCCTTGATGTCGCCTACCCTTATTTTTTTGATCTCTTCGGCCACCAGGGCCTGGGTGGGTTTGCTGCTTAAAAAGTACCCTACCCGGGGGCGGGCCTCCAGGATACCGGCCATGATCAAGATGGTCAGGTCAGGGCGCAGGGCAGCGCGGGTAAGATTGAGTTCTGCCGCAATCTGCTGGCTGGTGATGGGCCCGGAACGCTTAACAATGGCTACTATCTGCTCCTGTCGCGGGGAAAGCTGCACCCCCTATTCCTCCCCCATTAATGGAAGTTGGAGGTGCGAAGTGAGGGGTGGGCGCCGGGGTTGGAACTGGCTACGCCAGTTCCTGATTAAAACCCTTCGGCGTCCGCCATCTTCTTGTGCCAGCTGATCCCAGCCAGGCATCATAAGGAATTCCTCCCGGGCCCCTGCCCTGCATGTATACTTTGTAATGTATACCACATACGCCGCCTTTTTCCTCCCTGCATACCAAATTTTTTTTACGATACCAGGCGGGAGAAATCAGCCACCTGGAAAACCAGGTTGACGACCTCCTGGAGGAGGGCCAGGCGGTTCTGGCGTACAGACAGATCAGGGTCCATGACCAGGATGTTAGCAAAGAAGGTATCAATGGGTTCCTGCAGGGCGGCCATGGCCTTTAACGCCCCCAGATAGTCCCCCGTCCTGAGGCGGGGTTCGGCCTGCTGCCGGGCTGCAGCCAGGGCGTGGCTGAGATCCCTTTCCGCCTTTTCCTGCAGGGCCTCCAGGCGCAGCTGGTACTGTTCCCCGGCCTGGCGGGCCAGGTTAAAGGCCCGGGTGAAGCCCGTCTGCAGGGCGGCAAAACCCTCCTCTTCCCGGAAGGCACTTAAATCCCTGGTACGGTGGTAGGCGTCGGCCAGGTCGTCACTGCCGGCGGCCAGGCAGGCCTGGATCACGTCAAAGCGGTAACCCTTTTCTGTCAGGAGGTGCTCCAACCGCTGCCGGCAAAAGGCAGTAAGCTGCTCCTGGACGGCTGCCAGGGGCTGGTCCAGGTGAATACCACCGGCAGTATAGCCTTCATAAGCGGCGGCGATGGCCGCTGCGAGGGAGAATTTCAGATCCAGCTCCACGGCCATGGTCACCACCCCGGTGGCCTGGCGCCGCAGGGCATAGGGGTCCTGGGAACCCGTGGGGATCAGGCCGGCGCCAAAGCAGCCCACCAGGGTGTCCAGGCGGTCGGCCAGGCCGGTGACCATGCCCGTCAGGGAGTCCGGCAGCCGGTCGCCGGCGAAACGCGGCCAATAGTGCTGGCGAATACCCTGGCAGATCTCGGCCTTCTCACCGTCATGGGCGGCGTAATAAGAACCCATGATGCCCTGGAGTTCAGGGAACTCATAGACCATGGCCGTAACCAGGTCCGCCTTGGCGAGTTCGGCCGTACGCTCAATCAGGGGAGCCAGTTCGGCGGGCAGGTCCAGGGTACGGGCCAGGGTGACCGCCAGGCGTTGCAGGCGCCGGGTCTTGGCCAGCATGGTGCCCAGGCTCTCCTGGAAGACGATTTCCTCCAATTTGGCCACCCGGGACGTTAGGGGTTCCTGCCGGTCTTCCTGATAGAAGAAGGCGGCGTCGGCCAGCCGGGCCGCCAGCACCCTTTCGTTGCCCCGGCTGATGTTGTCCAGGTGGTCGGCGGTGCCGTTGTGGACGGTGATAAACCGGGGTAAAAGCTCACCCTGGTCGTTCCAGACGGGGAAGTAGCGCTGGTGATCGCGCATGGGCGTGATCACTACCTCCCGCGGTAGCTTTAAGTACTCGGGGTTAAAGTGGCCGGCCAGGGCAGTGGGGTACTCCAGCAGGTAGGTAATCTCCTCCAGGAGCTCGGGATCCCTCTCCACCCGGCCCCCTTCCCGGGCCGCCAGGCTGGTAACCTGTTCCCAGATCAGCTGGCGGCGGCGGTGCTGGTCCACCAGGACGTAATTATCTTCTAAAACCCGGAAGTAATCCCCGGCCGTCGCCACCCGGTGGGGACCGGGGGCCAGGAAGCGATGGCCGTAGGTCCGGTTACCGGCAGTCAGGCCGGCCAGTTCCAGGGGGATGACCTGGCTGCCGAAGAGGGCCAGGAGCCAGCGGATGGGCCGGGCGAAGCGCATCTCCAGGGAACCCCAGCGCATGGGTTTAGGGAAATTTAAGGCGAGGACCACTGCCAGGAGGAGTTCCGGCAGGACGGCCAGGGCCGGCCGGCCCGCTTCCCGCTTAACGGCAAAAACGTATTCGCCACCGTTGTACGAGCGGGTAACCAGCTGGTCGACGCCGACCCCGGCACTCCGGGCAAAACCCAGGGCCGCCTTCGTCGGCTGGCCGTCGCCGGTGAAGGCTACTTTAACCGGTGGCCCCTTGATCTCCTGCACCAGCTCCTCCTGTTCTTCGGCCAGGGCGGTTAGATAAAGGGCCAGGCGCCGGGGCGTACCGTAGGCGGCCACTTTCTGGCAGGTCAGGCGGTTCTCCTGCAGGAGCCGGCCGGCCGCGACGGCCATTTGCTCCAGGGCCGGGTTCATAAAGCGCGCCGGGATCTCTTCGGTACCAATCTCGAAAATCAGATCGCGGGCCATGGCTATCCCTCCTTCACATCGTGGGCGTCTTTACGCTCCCGGCCGGCCACCACAGCCGCCGGCCCAGTTTTGGCAGCCGGTCCGAGGCCTGGAGAGGTGCCATTGGGCACCGGTTGATCCTTTAATAGGGGATAGCCCAATTTCTCCCTTTGCTCCAGGTAGGCGGCGGCACAGAGGCGGGCCAGGTGGCGCACCCGGCCGATGTAGGCCGTCCGCTCGGTGACGCTGATGGCCCCGCGGGCATCCAGGAGGTTGAAGGTATGGGAACACTTGAGGGCATAGTCGTAGGCCGGCTGGACCAGCCCCTTTTCTACCACCCGCATGGCCTCGGCCTCGTAGGCGTTAAAGAGGCCGGCCAGCATCGAGGTGTCGGCCACGGTAAAGTTATAGTGGGAGTAGTCGACCTCCGTCTGGTGGTGGACGTCGCCGTAGGTGATGCCGTCAATCCATTCGATATCGTAAACGCTGTTGACCTGCTGGATATACATGGCCAGGCGTTCCAGGCCGTAGGTGATCTCAGCGCTGACGGGACGGCAGTCAAAGCCGCCACACTGTTGGAAGTAGGTAAACTGGGTGATCTCCATGCCGTCCAGCCAGACCTCCCAGCCCAGGCCCCAGGCCCCCAGGGTGGGGGACTCCCAGTTGTCTTCGACAAAGCGGATGTCATGTTCCCGGGGATTGATGCCGATGGCCTCCAGGCTCTGGAGGTAGAGATCCTGGACGTTGTCCGGGGATGGTTTCAGGATTACCTGGTACTGGTAGTAGTGCTGGAGGCGGTTGGGGTTCTCGCCGTAGCGGCCGTCCGTCGGCCGGCGGGAGGGTTCGACGTAGGCTACCCGCCAGGGTTCCGGACCCAGGGCGCGCAAAAAAGTAGCCGGGTTCATGGTGCCGGCGCCTTTTTCCAGGTCATAGGGCTGCTGGATAACGCAACCCCGGGCGGCCCAGTACTGTTGCAGGGTCATGATGAGTTCCTGGAAGTTCAAGTACTCCTTCTCCCTTCTCATAAAAGAGGCTCCCGCCCTGCCAGGGACGGGAGCTCGCTCGCCGTTACCAAGATACCGGCCGGCCCCTGGCCAGCCTCAATGATAATAATTTAGCAAAGGAGGCGCTATTTGTCAACTTGCTCCTCCTCGGGCACCAGGGCATGTTCCTCTACCCGGCCGTCGGGCCTCTCCACCTCCAGGGTATAGCGGTTGAAAAGGGCCGCTACGGTACTCAAGCCAGCCAGGACGGCCAGCTCGCTGCTGGCCAGGACCCCCAGGATCCCCAGGGCCCCGGCCGTGGCCGGGATCTCGGCCACGGTTTTACCGTCCTTCTTGACCTTAATGCGGGTCACGTTACCCTGGTGCAGGATGTCTCGCAGGCGCTCCATGAATTTGGTACTCCAGTTTCCCAGGGTACTCTGGGTTTCCTCCCGGACGCCCTCTTCATACTGGATCAGGGCTGCCAGCAGGTCACCCCCGGTCCGATCCAGGGTTTCCTTCGCTTCCCGGTAGCTCAGTCCCAGGCGTTGGCGCAGCTGATCAATTTTTTCCAGGTCTGTCAATGGCATCACCCCCTAATTCGTTGATAAAGGCACGGGATCGCAGTCGCCTGTCTAAATAGTATTCCAAAAAAGCCGGCATAACTTCCCCCAGTTCCCGCATCAAGGGGGAGCTGACCTGCAATCTTTTTAAATACTGCCAGTGCAGGCGGCTTAGCTGCTGCCAGGTCTTGAGACTCCCCCGGGATAACAGGAATTCCCGGCCCTGGTGACCCTGACAGTTAGGGCAGAGGGCACCGCCGGCGGCCGGAGCGATAGCTACCCGGCCGCAGCCCGCTAACGTCCCCTGGCAGGCGGCGCAGGCATCCAGACACGGCTCCAACCCCAGGATCTTCAGGGTCCGGGCTTCAAAGGCCCGGCAGACCAAATCCGGCTCCAGTTCCCCCAGGTTCTCCAGGCCCTGCTGCAGGAGCAGGTACATAGCCTGGTTCACCTGACCGGGCATGACGACGTTGTCGGCGATCTCCACCAGGTAATAGGCCCGGGCCATACGTTTTAAATCCTGGCGCAGGGGGGCGAAGATCTCCTGGACCTCGCATTGGGTGACAGTGGCCAGGTTCTTGCCGGCGTAAAATAAAAAGCGGGACCGGCAAAGCTGCTGGGTACCGCTACGCAGGCTGCTGTGGGGTTTACGCACCCCCTTCACGATGGCTTCGATCTTACCGTGGCTGCGAGTAAGGATGGTTAACAACCGGGCCGTCTCCTGGTAGTCGCGACCCTTCAACACAATGCCTTCGGCCTGAAAGAGTCCCGGCATAGGTCTTCACCTTCTTGCCTTTTTAACCCGGACGGGCCCGGGGCAGCAGGCAGGCGAAGGACGCCCACCATGCAATAAGTTTTACTCGTCATTGATACCAGGCTGGTCGTTGACATTAACCAGCTCAACGGGAGCGAAGCCGCCCCCCTGCAGGCTGTCGTGGTAAAGGAGGTAGGCTTCGATGCTTCCCGTGAGGATAAATAAATGCCACCAGGCTTCGCTTATTTCCATGGGTGTCATCCCTTCCGCGTTTCTCCCTGCCGGGCACTAGATAGACTGGTCCCAAAAGCAAAGCCCTATACTGGTGTTCTACTGGATGAGGCGCCGATCATAACCCAGCTGGCGCAGGGTCAACTCCTGGCGGCGCCAGTTTTTCTTGACTCGCACCCGTAAATTTAGAAAAATTTTACTGCCCAGGAGGGACTCAATCTCCCGGCGGGCCTGGCCGCCGATCTCTTTGAGGCGCTGCCCGCCGGCGCCGATGATAATCCCCTTCTGGGAATCCCGCTCCACATAGATTACCGCGTCGACGTACAGGTAACCATTGGGCCGCGCGACTATCTCTGCCACCACCACGGCTACAGCATGGGGTACCTCTTCCCTGGTGGTCTGGAGTACTTTCTCCCGGATGAGCTCGGCCATGACGAACTTCTCCGGTTGATCGGTGACCATCTCCGGCGGGTAGTACTGGGGCCCGGGAGGCAGGTAACTAACGATAAGTTCCGGTAAGGTGTCCAGGTTGGTACCGTCCAGGGCCGATACCGCCCGTACGGCCGCCACGTCCAGGCGGGCGCGGAAAAACTCCTCCCGCTGGACGAGGGTAGGACCGGCCACCAGGTCCATTTTATTAAGGACAAGGATTACCGGTACTGCCACTGCCTGCAACTGGGCGATGATATACTTCTCGCCGGCACCGGGTTCCTCCGCCGCGTCGACAACGTAAAGGACGACATCAACTTCATCCAGGGTGTTGCGGGCCACGGTGACCATATACTCCCCCAGCTGGTGGTGGGGTTTATGGAGGCCCGGAGTATCCAGAAAAACAATCTGGTAGGCCGCGCCAGTCAGGACCCCCAGGATCTTATTTCTGGTCGTTTGGGGCTTAGCGGACATGATGGCTACCTTCTGCCCTACCAGCCGGTTGAGGAGGGTGGACTTACCGGCATTGGGCCGGCCGATCAGCCCGGCAAATCCGGAACGAAATTCCCCGGACACCAAACAGGCACCTCTTTTAACGTTATATATCACTCGTATTCAGCTTAAAGGTATCCGGCAGCAGTTCCTTTAACAGCCGCCGCTGGAGGGGACCACCGGGCTGGCCGGTGAGGACCTCCAGGTCCGGGGCAAACTCGGCCAGGACCTGGCGGCAGGCACCGCAAGGAAAACAGGCGGGCAGGTCACCGCCGACGACGGCCAGGGCGATAAAATCCCTTTCCCCGGCGGCTACGGCCTGGAAGAGGGCCACCCGCTCGGCGCAAACGGTCAAACTGTAGGAGGCATTTTCAATATTGCCGCCGCTGTAGACCCGGCCCCCGGCCGCCAGCAGGGCCGCGCCGACTTTGAACCGGGAATAGGGTGCGTAGGCCTTAGCCTGCGCGGCCGCCGCCGCGGCCAGTAAATCCTGCGGGTTATAAGCCATGATGTGAACCCCATTATAATTTTACCATTAGCCAGGATAACAAGCAAAGTTTTCTAAGGGATAAAGTTCAGCCACCCCCGGCGCCGAGCAAGGCTCCAGCGCCTAGTTTGCTAGCCGCGAACCATGGAGCCTGGAGCCTATACCGCTACCCGAAACCGTAGGTAACTATAGTTAAAAGCCCAACCGCGGTCCAAAAATAAAATAGGCCACGAACAGGGCGCCCAGGGCGGTGATTAAAACAGCCCCGGCGGCCACATCCTTGGCCACCCGCGCCAGGGGGTGATACTGTTTGATGTAGAGATTCACCGTTACTTCTACGGCTGTATTTAGAGCCTCGGCCGCCAGGACCATGGTGATGGTGATGGTCAGGGCCACCCACTCCCAGGGCTGCACCCGGAAAATTATGCCGGCCAGGATTACCGCGGCCATGGCCAGCAGGTGGATAACCATATTGATCTGGGTCCGCAGGCAATAATGGATACCAGCCAGGGCAGCGCCCAACTTCCTGAGCATTTTAACGACTCAGCCCTGCCTCAGCCAGGATGGCCTCCTGGCGCTCTTCCATGGCGGCTGCTGCATCTGCCGTCCCGTGATCGTAGCCCAGAAGATGCAGGAAGCCATGCACAGCCAGGAAGGCCAGTTCCCGGGCCAGGGAATGGCCATATTCTCCGGCCTGGCGGACGGCGGTAGGCACGGAGATAACAATGTCCCCCAGGAGCCTGTCCACCCCGGGGTCGTAATAAACAGGCTCAGCAGCGCCCGCCTCCTCCAGGGCGAAGGAAAGGACATCCGTGGGGGCGTCTACCCCTCGGTAGTTACGGTTGAGTTCCTGGATGGCCGCATCATCCACCAAGGTCAGGGCCACCTCGGTGTTCCCCGTTACCCCTGCCGCGGCAGCGGCGGCCGCTAGAACCCGCCTGAGGGCGGCCAGGAGTTCCTCATCCAGGGGGTAATCATCCTGCTGATTGTTTATGGAGCACTCCATTACGGCCCTTTCTCCTTTCCATCTCCTTGAGGATCACGTCCGGGTATTCCACCCGGGTGTGGAAAATACCGTTTAAGACCCGCATGAAGGCCTCAGCAATGACCGCCAGTTCCCGGAAGGTGAGGTCACTGGCCTCCAGCTGGTTATCCTCCAGTTTTTCCCGGATAATCTTGCGAATAAAGCCCTCCATCCGGCCGGGGGTAGGCTTGGGCAGGGAGCGAATGCCGGCCTCAATGCTATCGGCCAGCATGACAATGGCTGCCTCCTTGCTCCGGGGTTTGGGGCCCTCGTAACGAAAATCGTCGGCCGTAACCTCTTTCTCATCCCGGCAACTCTCACAGGCCTTGTGGTAAAAATAGGATATCAAGGTCTCCCCGTGGTGCTGGGCGATGATGTCCTGGATGACCTGGGGCAGGCGAAATTCCCGGGCCATCTCCAGGCCGTCCTTGACGTGGCAGGAAATAATCAGGGTGCTCAGGGTCGGCGCCAGCCGGTCGTGGGGGTTCTCCGCCGTCACCTGGTTTTCAATGAAAAAATACGGCCGCTTGAGCTTGCCGATATCGTGGTAATAGGCTCCCACCCGGGCCAGGAGGGAATCCGCCCCTACGGCGTTGGCCGCCGCTTCGGCCAGGTTACCCACCAGGATGCTGTGGTGATAGGTACCCGGGGCTTCCAGGAGCAGCCGTTTCAACAGGGGATGGTTGGGATCGGACAGCTCCAGCAGCTTGACGGCCGTAGTGATGCCGAAGCTGTTCTCCAGGAACGGCAGGAAGCCGATGGTCAGCACGGCCGACAGGAGGCCGTTGGCCAGGGCCAGGCCGGCGGCGATGCTGAGCTGGAAAAGGGTAGCTTTAAGCATCAACCCCAGGGTCACGACGCTCAAAAGGTTGGCCAGCATCAAAAAGAGGCTGGACCGGGCCAGGTCGGAACGGTGGCTCAGATGGGCGACGCAGTAAATACCCGTCAGGCCGCTGATGACCCCGGCGGCCGTGAACTGGTAGTAGTTACCGCCCAAAATGCCGGCCTCCAGGCCCAGGAAAAGGGTAAAGACCACCGCCACCTGGGCATCCACCAGGATGGCCACCAGCATGGAGCCGGCCGCCACGGGCATCAGGTAACCCACCAGCCGGGCCATTTCGGGCCGGCCTCCCAGGCTGATAGCCACCACCCCCCGGGAGAAGACCAGAAAAATCAACCACAGGAGGCCCAGCAATAACAGGAGCTGGCCGTTGTTGTAAATATCCGGCTTAAAAATGCGCAGGAATAGCAGTAAGATAGCTACCAGCAGGGCCTGAAAGATAAAGAGGCCGATAAAGCCACCCCAGGAGGTGCCGGTACGCAGGAGGCCGAGCTTTTGCAGGGCTTCAATCTCCTCCGCCGTGACCAGTTCACCGTCGCTGACGACCTTCTCCCCCTGGCGAATGGTCACCTGTACCGGGACTACCTCGGCCCGGGCCTTGTCCTGCTTCTGCATGGTAGCAGCAACGTCGTAAATCAGGTTGGGCTTGAGGTTGAGCTGCCTGAGGATGGCGACAACGAGGGGCCGGTATTGATCGCTAATCCCCGCCGTCTCCACGGCAGCCAGCATCTTGTCCCGGGCGGCGTTCAGGGCGTCCTGGGGGACAGCCTCACCCATGACCTGATTGATAATATTTCTGGTACTGGCAGCCAGGCTGTTAAGGCTCGCGGTATCGGCTGCCGCCAGGGCCTGCAGGGTCGCCGGGGGCAGCTGGAACTGGTTCAGGCGTTCTTTTAAACGGTTGACCCGCTCGTTGGTATCGCTGGTACTATTATTTATCTCCCGGATGGACTGGAAAATACCATCGGCCTGGCCGGTCAGGGCGCTGACTACGGTATTATCCACCCGGTAAACCGGGGCTACCTGCCGGGCTGCTTCTTCCCTGGCCTTCTGGGTCAAAACCTCGCTTTCATAAACAATGCCCTGGGGAGCTTTAAAATCCCGGGGGCTGGGTTGACCGACGGCCAGGTCGAGCTTCTGGGGCAGGAAGTCCAGGGCTATAATAGCTGTGGCAATGATAAAAAGGATCAACCCCCAGGTGATCCGTCTGGTGATAAACCTGGGGCCGAGCCGGGCCAGCAGCGGGTACAGCAGCTGATCCAACCGCTGCCAGGGCACATCCGGTCACTCCTCCGTCTTATTTCTTTCGTAGGCTTTAATAATCTCCTGGACCAGGGGATGGCGCACCACGTCGGCTTCCGTCAAGTACTCGATGGCGATGCCCTCGATGCCCTTCAGGATGTGCTGGACCTCCACCAGGCCGGAGGTGGTCTCCCGAGGCAAATCGACCTGGGTAATATCGCCGGTGATTACCGCCCGGGAGCCAAAGCCGATGCGGGTTAAAAACATCTTCATCTGCTCGGAGGTGGTGTTCTGGGCCTCGTCCAGGATGATAAAGGCGTCGTCCAGGGTCCGGCCCCGCATGTAGGCCAGGGGCGCTACTTCTATAATATTTTTTTCCATATACTTTTGTGCCGTTTCCAACCCTAAAATGTCATAAAGGCCGTCATAGAGGGGACGCAGGTAGGGATTAACCTTTTCCTGCAGGTCACCGGGGAGAAAACCGAGTTTTTCGCCCGCCTCCACTGCCGGCCGGGCCAGGACAATCCGTTCGACACTACGGGCCCTCAGGGCGTTGACGGCCATTACTACTGCCAGGTAGGTTTTACCGGTACCGGCCGGGCCGATACCGAAAACGATATCATAACGGCGCATGGCCTGGATATAACGCAATTGCCCCAGGGTCTTGGGCCGGATTTGTTTACCCCGGGGTGTAACATAGATCACTTCTCCTAGAGCCCGGGCCAGGTCCGGCTGGTTCTGGCCTTCGTCCTGCCGGCGGATCAGGTTCCAGGTGTAGTTGATGGTGGCGGTGTTGATGGTCGTGCCCGTCCGGGAGAGCTTGATGAGCTGCCGGAAGAGCTTTTCCAGGGTCTGAACCTCCCGGCGGTCACCGCTCAGGGTGATTTCGTTGCCCCGGGCGATGATGCGGGCGGTGGTATGCTCCTCGATAAACTTGAGGTTTTCATCCTGGCGGCCGAAGAGGTTGGCCGCTTCCCCATTATTGCCTGCCGTTAACTTTACTTCGTAGATATCAGGCAAGGGTTTGATAATCATCTCCTTCGCGGTAGGGCACTAATATTGAAAGCTTCAGCACTTTATTATAGCTTTTATTGCTATGATAGTAAAGATGTAGGGTTCGCTAGCCGGGACGTCAACCCCCGGGATGGGGCACCGCAGGGCTGCCGCCCGGGGTCAGCTGGCCCTGCAGGGGAACAACCTGGCCGATATCCTCTTCGGTTTCTACCCAGGCCCGTACCCGGACCACCCTTGCTCCGGCATCGCTTAAGGGGAGAACCTTCTCCCCAGTAATGAGGGTCCCCGCCGGGAGCCCGGCCTTCAGGTCCGCCAGGGCCTGCTGGCCGGCGGTCCGGACCGCCTCGTCATAGCCGAGTGCCTGTTCCTGCACCCGGACCTCGCGATAGGTACTGATAATAAGTTCGACGAGCGTGGGAAAATTCCTCCAGGAGGGTAGGGCGTAAACCCTATTTTCCTGGCGGTAATAGCTATAGGGGGGCACAGCCGGGCCGCGGAGTACGTACTGGCGGCCGGGGGTCTTAATGATTATCGTCTGCTGCTGCCGGCCGGTGGGCTCCTCCCGGACCTGGCGGCGATCTATCTCTTGCTCCTTTTCGTACCAGACCCGGGCCCGGACAATACCCCGGGCCCGGACCAGGCGTGGTTCCGGCCGGGGCTGCTGCTGTTGGAGGGGCTCGTCCGGTTTTTTCTCCGGCTCCGGGGGCAGGATCAGTCCAGAGATGAGGATCTCCCCTTGGCGTACGGTATCGCCGGTTGCCACCCGCCCCTCACCGCTCATCACCAGGATCTGCTTGATTACGCCGTCCTTGGCAGCGATGATGCTGGCCGGCATTTCATACTCATCTTCCGCCGGAGCAGCCACCCTTTCGACTACCCGGATCTCGGCCCTGGTGCCGTGGAAGCTGAGGCCCACCCAGGCCAGCTGGGGCAGGCGGCGCTCCAGGGCCCGTTCCAGGGTACGGGTATCAATACCGCCCTTCCGGGTGCCGGGCTTTAAGCCCTCGGCCCTGGCGGCAGCGACGACCTGGGCCGGCGTAACCTGGCGCAGGGGTCCTTTTTCCGGCTGGACGTCGACTACCCAGACAAAGGCCGAAAGGATATAAATAGCCAGTATAAAGAAAAAGACCCCGGCCAGGAGGATCTGCCGGCCGTGCAGGCGGCGGTTGAAGAAGGGTAGGCCCCGCTTGTCCACAATACGGACCCGGCAGTGGCTCGCCCGGGCCAGGGGACGTAATACCCGGTACTCGCTAACTGGCATTTTCACCTGGATCCGGCCTTTGCCGGTGCGGGTGATGTCCCAGAGGCGCAAACCACGGGCCAGGGCCAGGTTGAGAAAGGCCGCGGGGTCGTCACCGCTAATGCTCAGAACCAGGTAACCGGCCAGGTAGGCCTGCCAGTCACGGATCGTCACGTTACCTCATGCCTCCCCCAGGGGCTGAATTCCAGGGAGTGAATAGTGCCTTCCAGGGCGATGGCGTCGGGTTTGATCTCCAGCAGGAGGAGCCCGATGCCTTTAATGGCCAGTACGCCGGTAGAAGTCTTCAGTTTTACCAGTTCGGGCTGGTAGGTAACAATACCCCGATGGTTCTCCAGCAACAGGCGGCTGTCACCCACCAGGGTCAGGCGGGGTAAATCCAGGGCCGCCTCTGGAGGTAACTCCAGAAAATCGGTGATTGTCTTTTCGACCCGCCTGGCCCTGGCTACCAGGCGACGGCGCCAATTATGCTTGGCCATCCTGTTCCCTCCTGCCACTACTCTATGCGCCGGGGGCCGAAAAAAGACCGCAAAAAACCCGGTCCCCAAGGACCGGGTTTTTCTCCCCTTAATTTTGGCAACCACCGGGTTTTTTGTTGTAGGGGGTGGGGAAAGATCTTAGCTTTTTTAGTGCCAGCGACGTTTACGGGCGGCTTCGGATTTCTTTTTACGCCGTACGCTCGGTTTTTCGTAATGTTCGCGGCGCCGGGCCTCTGAAAGGACGCCGGATTTCTGGCAAATCCTTTTGAAACGCCGCAGAGCGGCGTCCAGGGTTTCGTTTTTACCAATTTTAACCTCGCTCAACTACTGTTTCCCTCCCCCCGCCAGCCCGGTGTTAGCTGTCCCCCAACAGCTTTGCATAAAATTTATTATAGTCGATCCTCCTGGTAGCGTCAACCCAGAATCCGCAGCTGGCGACCGCCCAGGAGATGGAAATGAAGGTGAAAAACGGCCTGGCCGCCTTCCTCCTTGCAGTTATTAACTACCCGGAAACCCCGGTCAGCGAGACCCAGCTCCCGGGCCAGCTTGACGGCCACCAGGTGAAGGTAACCGACGAGCTCGCTATCCTCCGGGGTAATGGCCGTCAGATCGGTGATATGCTTCCGGGGGATAATCAGGATATGCACCGGGGCTACCGGATGGATATCTTTAAAGGCGACCACCCGGTCATCCTGGTAAACCACCTCCGCCGGGATCTTGCCTGCCGCTATCTGGCAAAAGATGCACTCTTCAGCCACGCGCTCTTTGCTCCTTTCCTTTAATCGGGGCTGTCCCAGGACACCGCCCCCCTAAATGCTCTGGTATATTAATTTCTCCCTCCGGTGCCATTTTCCTGCCTCTCCCTAACATCTTTTTCTAATTTGCCCCAAATTAAACTCCCGCGCAACTCCTGCAGCCGGACTGGAAGCAGGCGGCCGGTGAGGTCCGCCGGCGCCGGAAAGGCTACCCGCAGGTAGTTCCCCGTCAGGCCCTCCTGGTACCCCGGGTAACCAGGGAGGGGGCGTTCCATCAGGACATCCAGAGTTTGGCCTAAGAACTCGCGGGCATACTGACGGCTGAGGTACCGCCCTATTTGCAGCAGGCGCCTTTCCCGCTCTTTCTTTACCTCTGCCGGCACCTGATCGGGCATGGTCGCCGCCGGGGTCCCCCGGCGGGGGGAGTAAGGGAAGACGTGGATACCCGCCAGGGCGGCTGCTTTGACTACGGCTATAGTCTGTTGAAACATGGCTTCCGTTTCCCCGGGAAAGCCGACCATAACGTCACTGGTAAAGGCCGCCCCGGGCCGGCCGGCGCGCAAGTCAGCAATCAGCTCCAGGTAATCCCGGCCGGTGTAGCGCCGGCCCATCCGGTCCAGGATGGTGTCAGCACCGCTCTGGAGGGGGATGTGGAAGTGGGGACAGATAACCTCTTCCCTTATCAGGACGGCCCGCAGTTCCGGCGTGAAGTCCAGGGGATCAATGGAGCTGATACGCAGCCGCCTGAGGTCCGGCACCTGGACCAGCTTTTGTAGGAGGGCGGCCAGGCTTATATCCCCGTCCAGGTCACGGCCGTAGGCGCCGGTATGCACCCCTGTCAGGACGATCTCCAGGTAACCGGCAGCTACCAGGCGCTGCACTTCGGCCAGGATCGCCTCAGGCTCCCGGCTGCGTAAAGGTCCACGGGCGTAGGGGACGATGCAATAGGTGCAGAATTCCTGGCAGCCTTCCTGGATTTTTAAGAAAGCCCGGGCACGGCTGACCTCTACCAGGGGCAGCTCTTCGAAGGCTTCTCCCTTTGCGTGGGGCTTGACATAGTTAAGGGGGGCCGCAGCCTCCCTGGCCTTGGCCACCAGCTCGACCAGGCGGTGCCGGTCCCTGGTCCCCACCACCAGATCAACGCCGGGGATGGAGAGAACCTCCCCTGGTGCCACCTGGGCGTAACATCCCGTGACGGCCACCACTGCCCCGGGGTTGGCCCGGATAGCCCGGCGGATCAACTGGCGTGATTTACGGTCGCTGATATGGGTCACCGTACAGGTGTGGACGACGTATACGTCGGCCGCCTCCGGGAAGGGGACCACCTGGTAGCCGGCCTCCAGGAAGAGGTGCTTGATGGCTTCCAGTTCGTTCTGGTTGACTTTACAGCCCAGGCTGGCCAGGGCTACCCGGGGCGCTGGCACCGGATATTCACCTTCCTTCTGTGAAAGTAGGGGTCTACTAAACTGGAACGGATCCTATACTATAGTGCCGGCGGGTACAGGCTCAGGCTCCGGTGGTTTTCGGCTAGCAAACTTGGCGCTCAGCCTCCCGCGGCGGCGGGGGTGGCTGGGCTTCATCCCTTTAAATAACCTCATCGGGGCGTGTTACTCTTCGTCTCTAAAGGTACGCAGCGATCCCCATCCCGTTCACCGCCGCCGCGGTTCGGCTTCGCTGAGTTTGCTAACGCCTCAAACCAAAATCGCCTTTCGCCTGTACCCGCCGGTACCTGTCTTATAGCAACGGTTATTTTCAATTCCGCCCGAGTTATTTACAGTTCCGCCCGGCGGCCTGCTGTGTTTCAAGCCTCCTCCGAGAACTACCCCAGGTCGCCCAGGGCGTACATAACGGCCGCCAGGCAGGCAAGGCCGGCGGTTTCCGTCCGCAAGATCCGGGGCCCCAGGGTTACGGGCCGGCCGCCGTAGTTCCGGATCAGTTCGATCTCCGCCGGGCTGAGGCCCCCCTCGGGTCCTACCAGCAGGGTGACTTCCGTGACTGCCGGGAGCCGGGCCAGGACGTCCCTCAGTCCCAGGGAACGTTCTTCTTCCCAGGGTACCAGCAGCAGGCTTCCCGGTGCCAGGCCGGCCAGGGCCTCGAGCAGCCCCAGGGGCCCGCTGACCTCCGGGATGCGGTGCCGCCCGCTCTGGCGGGCGGCAGCCAGGGCCTTCTGCTGCCAGCGTTCCCGGCGCCGGGCAGCGGCAGCCGGATCCGGCCGGGGGACGGCACGTTCAGTGGTCAGGACGCTAATCCTGGCTACCCCTAATTCTGTACACTTTTCAATGATTAAATCCAGTTTGTCCCCCTTGGGCCAGCCCTGGAGGAGGGTTACCCGGAGGGAGGGCTCGGTGCTGGCCAGGGGCTCGGTTACTTCTACGGCGACCCGGTCCCCGTTGACGGAGGCTATCCGGGCCCGATAACCCCGGCCGCCGCTGTCGGCCAGGGTGATATTCTCCCCACGGCGGAGACGCAGGACCCGGACAGCGTGGTGGGCATTCTCCCCTTCCAGGAGCACCATCTCTCCGGGAGCCGCCACTGTGGATAGAAAAAAATGGTGGGCCAAACGGCTCACCCCCTGTAACTAGCCCATGAAGGCGTCCTTTACTTTACGGAAAAAGCCTTTATCCTGTTCCCTGGCCCCCCGGGGTTCCGTGCCGTAGGCCTGGGCGAATTCCCGCAGGATCTCCCTTTGTTTCTCGTTAAGGTTAGTCGGCGTCTCGACGTGGACCCGGACGTGCTGGTCGCCCCGGCCGACGCCGTTCAAACGGGGAATGCCTTTGCCCTTCAGGCGGAAACTGGTACCGCTCTGGGTCCCGGGCGGGATGTTGAGTTCGACTTTGCCGTCCAGGGTGGGCACCCTGATGCTGTCGCCCAGGGCAGCCTGAACCATGGAAACCGGCACCTCGCAAAGGACGTCGTAGCCGTCCCGCTGGAAGAGTTTATGGGGCCGGACGTTGATATAGATATAGAGATCCCCGGGCGGGCCACCGCGACGGCCACCCTCGCCCTCGCCGGCCATCCGCAACCGGGCGCCGGTATCCACCCCCGGCGGGATTTTGACTTTAATCTTACGAGTCCGCTGGACGACCCCGCGGCCGTGGCAGCGGGAACAGGGCGTTTCAATGATTGTTCCCTGGCCCTGGCACTGGTGGCAGGTGCGAATGGTCTGGAATTGCCCCAGGGGTGTCCGCTGGGCGATGCGGATCTGCCCGGTACCATGGCAGGTGGGACAGGTTTTGGGCTTGCTGCCGGGTGCCGCCCCGCTGCCGTTACACTCCGGGCATTTTTCCTGGCGCGGTATACCGACCTCTTTCTCGACCCCGAAGGCAGCTTCCTCAAAGGAGATTTCCAAATCCAGGCGCAGGTCGTCGCCGCGCTGGGGTCCCTGGCGCCGGGCCGAACCGCCCAGGCCCCCGCCGAAGAACATGTCAAAGATATCGCCGAAGCCCCCGAAATCGGCCCCGGCGCCGCCAAAGTCAAAACCGCCGAAGCCAGGCCCGCCGGCCTCGGTACCGGCGTGGCCGAACTGGTCGTAGCGGGCCCTTTTATCGGCGTCACTCAGGACTTCGTAGGCTTCCTGGACCTCTTTGAACTTCTCTTCGGCTTCTTTATCCCCGGGGTTCATGTCCGGGTGATACTGGCGCGCCAGCTGGCGGTAAGCCTTTTTGATCTCCGCCTCCGAGGCATCCCGGGAAACCCCCAGGACCTCGTAGTAATCGCGCTTAGCCATGGCAGATCACCGGCTATTCTTTCTTGTCGTCGTCGACGACTTTATAATCGGCGTCGTAGACGTTACCGTCTTTGGGCGTTTCGCCGCCGGCGTTACCCTGACCCTGGCTTGCCCCCTGATCCTGGGCTCCGGCTTGAGCGCCAGTCTGCTGGTAAACTTTAGTGGTCAGGGTATAGAGGGCCTGGGAGAGGGCCTCCATTTTCTCCTTAATTTTGGCGCTATCCTTGCTGTCCAGGACGTCCTGGAGTTCCTTCTTCGCCTTTTCGATGCGCTCGACATCAGTCTGGTCGGCTTTATCTTTAAAATCCTTCAGGGTGCGCTCGGTCTGGTAGATGAGGGAGTCGGCCTGGTTCCGGGTCTCGATTTCTTCCTTGCGGCGGCGGTCGGCCTCGGCCGAAGCCTCGGCGTCCTTGACCATCCGCTGGATCTCCTCTTCGCTCAGGCCGCTGGAGGAGGTGATGGTTATGGCCTGCTGTTTACCGGTACCCAGATCCTTGGCCGAGACGTGGACAATGCCGTTGGCGTCGATATCAAACTTGACTTCAATCTGCGGTATGCCCCGGGGCGCCGGTGGGATGCCCGTCAGCTGGAAGCGGCCCAGGGTCTTGTTATCGGCGGCCATGGCCCGCTCGCCCTGGAGGACGTGGATCTCCACCGTGGTCTGGTTGTCGGCGGCGGTGGAGAAGATCTGGCTTTTGGAAGTTGGAATAGTAGTATTGCGCTCGATTAGCTTCGTAAAAACGCCGCCCAGGGTCTCGATGCCCAGGGAAAGGGGCGTCACGTCCAGGAGCAGCACGTCTTTGACCTCACCGGCCAGGACACCGGCCTGGATGGCCGCCCCCAGGGCGACACATTCATCGGGGTTGATGCCCTTATGGGGTTCCTGGCTCAGGATCTTGCGCACTGTTTCCTGCACCAGGGGCACCCGGGTCGAACCGCCCACCAGTAAAACCTTGTCGATATCCTTGGGTTCCAGGCCGGCATCGGCCAGGGCGCGGCGGGTCGGTCCCACGGTCTGTTCCACCAGGTCGGCAATGAGTTCTTCAAACTTGGCCCGGGTCAGGTTGACATCGAGATGGATGGGGCCGTTGGGCGTCGCCGAGATAAAGGGCAGGTTGATATTGGTGCTGGTCATCCCGGAAAGCTCAATCTTGGCCTTTTCGGCAGCTTCCTTTAAACGCTGCATGGCCATTTTATCCTGGCTTAGGTCCACGCCGTGCTCCCGCCGGCAGACATCCACCAGGTAATCCATCACCCGCTGGTCGAAATCGTCGCCCCCCAGGCGGTTGTTACCGCTGGTGGCCTTGACTTCAAAGACGCCGTCGCCCAGTTCCAGGATGGAGACATCAAAGGTGCCCCCGCCCAGGTCGTAAACCAGGATGGTCTGGTCCTCGCCTTTATCCAGGCCGTAGGCCAGGGAGGCGGCGGTGGGCTCATTAATAATCCGCAGGACCTCCAGGCCGGCAATGCGGCCGGCGTCCTTGGTCGCCTGGCGCTGGCTGTCGGTGAAGTAGGCCGGCACAGTGATGACGGCCTGGGTGACCTTTTCCCCCAGGTAGGCTTCGGCGTCGGCCTTGAGCTTTTGCAGGATTATGGCCGAAATCTCCGGCGGTGTGTACTCCTTGTTGTCGATCTTGACCTTATAATTGGTTCCCATATGACGCTTAATGGACATTACCGTCCGGTCGGGATTGGTAATGGCCTGGCGCTTGGCTACCTGGCCGACGATGCGCTCACCCTCTTTGGTAAAGGCGACTACCGACGGTGTGGTCCGGCCACCCTCGGCGTTGGGGATAACGACCGCCTCCCCGCCCTCCATCACAGCCACGCAGGAGTTAGTCGTCCCCAGGTCAATACCGATTACTTTACTCATTGTGATCTACCCCCTGTCTGTTTTCCTCACCAGATGGGCCGGCAACGGCCACTTTGACCATAGCCGGCCGTAAGAGTTTGCCCTGCAATGTATAGCCGCGGCGGAATTCGGCCACTACCAGGTTGGCCTGCTCCGGATCCTCTGTTTCCTCGCGGGCTACAGCCTCATGTAATTCTGGGTTAAAGGGCTGCCCCACGGCTGCCACCGGGGCCAAACCCTCCTGTTCCAGGAGGGTCATTAACTGGCGCTGAATCAATTCTACCCCCGCGGCCAGCCCGGCACCTTCACTATCCGCCGCTGTCGCCAGGGCCCGTTCCAGGTTATCCACCACCGGCAGGAGGCCGCTAATTAGGCGGGCGGCAGCCAGCCGGGTTAATTCCTCCTGTTCCCGGCGGGTGCGCTTGCGGAAGTTATCGAAATCCGCCTGCAGCCGCAGGTAACGTTGCTGTAATTCGGCCAGGGCCGCCGTTTTGCTGGCCACTTCCGCCCGCAGGCTGTCTAATTCTTCCCTGCTGACCACCCCGGTCGTATCTTCCCCTTCCTCTGGTGTGGCAGCAGCCCCTTCCGGTCCGGATCCCGGTTGGTTTCCGTCCTGTTCCAGCTCAGAGGTCGGCGGTACGGGTTGCTCCACGGTGACCCCGGGTTCGCCTGGCTGTGGACCCTTTTCCGGGCCGGACTTCTCGGCCTGCATTTCCTGCCGATCCTGATCCGTTAATTTTAAATCCAATCAGCCCTTCACTCCTTTCGCAAAAAAAGCCAGCACCCCAAGGCACCGGCCGGTTGCAGGTGACCCTTCACACTACCGGTAGAGCTGCTCCAGGGTCTGGGATAAAGCATCCGCAACACACCGGAGAACCGAAATGGCCCGGGCATATTGCATCCGCGTCGGCCCCAGCAGACCTACCTTGCCCTTAATCTTGCCTTCGACAGCATAGCTAATGGTCACGACACTGCAGTTTTCAATGCCCTCTAATCTATTTTCCTGGCCGATGCGGATGGTGAGGCCACTGGCCGGCATAGCCATAAAGATCCGCCGCAGGGCTTCATCTTTGTCCAGGAGGGATAGCACCCCCCGCACCCGGTCCAGGTCCTTAAACTCCGGCTGGTTTAAGATATTGAGAGTCCCATCCCGGTAGACCTTCTCCCCGCCCTCCAGGGATAGAATCTGCTGGAGCAATTCTTTGACCAGGTTGACCAGGTTGCGGTGCTGGGCCAGTTCGCGAAAGATATCGCCCAGAACCATCCGGCGCAGGTCATCCAGGGCCCAGCCCTGCAGGCGGGCATTGAGAACCCGCGAGATCCGCTCCAAATCCGCCGGGGTTACATTCCCGGGCACGGTAAAGACCCGGTGTTCTATGACACCGGTACTGGTAATGGCAACCAGCAGGGCTTTATTGACCGCCTGGATGGGCAAGACCTGGACCTGCTCCAGGGAAGCCCGACCCTGGTCAGGTCCCAGGGCAATGGCAGCATAGGAAGTCATATCCGAGATGAGCCGGGTTGTCTCAGCCAGGACCTGCTCGATCTCCAGCATTTTCTGGTTATAGCGCCGGCGGACATACTCCTCTTCCTCCGGCGTTAAGCTGGCCGGCGGCAGCAGACAATCGACATAGTAACGATAACCGTGATCCGAAGGCACCCGGCCGGCCGAGGTATGGGGTTGTTCCAGCAGGCCCATCTCTTCCAGGTCGGCCATCTCATTCCGGATGGTGGCCGGACTGACGCCCAGGTTGTAGCGCCGGGCAATGGTACGGGAACCCACCGGTTCCCCCGTCAGAATATAGTCCTGGATAACGGCCGCCAGGACCTTTTGTTTCCGCGCATCCATCCGCATGATTTTCACCTTCTTGTTAGCACTCCTGTGTTACGAGTGCTAAGTGCTTTAACTAAAACATACCACCCCCCTCGGGTTTTGTCAAGGAAAAGTAAGGCCCCCTAGACAAAGGCCACGAAGACCTCGTTGGCCAGGGGCAAACCCCTGGCCGTCAGCCGCAGGCGGCCGCCTTTTTCCTCCACCAGCCCGGCCTGGTACAAAGGGGCCAGCTCGCCGGCGTAAACCTGCCGGGGGTCGGCCCCAAAGCGCCGCCTGAAGGCTTCCAGGTCGACGCCCTCCAAGAGGCGCAGTCCCAGGAACATGGTCTCCCCCATCTGCTGGTGCCGGGTCAGGGTCGCGATCTCCGCCCGGGGCAGCCGGCCGGCGGCTACGGCTGCGCCGTACTGCTCCAGGTCGCGATAATTCTGCCAGCGCTGTCCCTGCCAGGAAGAAGCCGCCGCCACCCCTAGCCCTAAGTAGGGCTGGTTTTGCCAGTAGGTGAGGTTGTGGCGGCACTCGTACCCCGGCCGGGCAAAGTTAGATATCTCATACTGTTGGTAACCGGCGGCCGCTAAGGTTTCCCTGGCCTCCTGGTACATGGCCAGCTCCAGGTCCTCGCCGGGATGATCGAGCTGGCCGGCGGCCGCCAGGCGCCCCCAGGGCGTACCCTCCTCGATCTGGAACCCGTAGGTGGCGATATGCTCGGGCCGGAGAGCAATGGCTTCCTTTAAAGTAGCCTGCCAGACAGCCAGGTTCTGGCCCGGCAGGCCGAAGATCAGATCCAGGTTGATATTGTTAAAACCGGCTCCTCGGGCCAAATCGTAAGCCTGGTAAATATCCGGCCGGCGGTGGATCCGGCCCATGGCCGTCAGGAGGTAATCAGCAAAGGATTGGACCCCCAGGGAGAGGCGGTTGACCCCGGCGGCCCGCAGAACCCGCAGTTGTTCCCGGGTGATGGTGCCCGGGTTGGCTTCCACTGATACCTCTACCCCGGGTTGCCAGCCGAAATAGTTTTCTGTAGCCTCCAGGACTTCCGCCAGCCGGGCGGCCGGCAGGAGGGTTGGGGTACCGCCACCCAGGAAAACCGTCGCCACCGGCCCGGGTTGCCAGGTCCTGGCTGCCAGCTCCATTTCCAGCTCCAGGTGGCGACAATAAGCGGCTACTACCTCCGGGGGCTGGCCGGGGTAGGAAACAAAGTCACAATAATTACACTTACGGGCGCAGAAGGGGATGTGGATATAAAGGGAAACACCAGCTTTTGTTAAAAGCTCCAATGAGCGAGCCCCCAAACGCGATTAACCCCATCGCGTTAATCCAATTCCTTCAAAAATAGGGTTCTGCCAAAAGTGGCTACTGATGCCAGCACGCTTCTCAGGGTGAGACAGGTTCCCTTCAGGCGCTGGTGGCGCCATTATACTTGTATCGAACTAAGCGCCAAGGCGCCTTCCGGGAACCTGTCTCACCCTATATACTTGCGTTACGATCCCCATCCCGTTCACCGCCGCCTCGGCTCAAGGCTTCGCTGAGTTTGCTTTCGCCTCGAACCAAGTCGCCTTCCGCCTATAGCCACCAGCCCCTGCCTCCCCTTCCGAGAAGGTAGGTCTGGGGTAAGCCCCCGTTACTTGCCGGACTTTAAGACGGCCATAAAGGCCTCCTGGGGGATATCCACCGTCCCCACCTGCTTCATGCGTTTCTTGCCTTCCTTTTGCTTCTCCAAAAGCTTCCTTTTCCGGGTCACGTCGCCGCCGTAGCACTTGGCCAGGACGTTCTTCCGCAGGGCCGGGATGGTCTCCCGGGCGATGATGCGGCTGCCGACGGCGGCCTGGATGGGCACGTCGAAGAGCTGGCGCGGGATCAGCTTGCGCAGGGATTCCGCCAGGGCGCGGCCGCGCTGGTAGGCCTGGTCACGGTGGATGATGAGGGACAGGGCGTCAACCACCTCGTTATTGACCAGGATATCCATCTTGACCAGGTCGGACGGGAGGTAACCCTTTAAAGCATAATCCAGGGAGGCGTAACCACGGGTCCGGGTTTTTAGCTGGTCAAAAAAGTCGTAGATTATCTCCGCCAGGGGCAGGTCGTATTTCAAGGACACCCTCTTTGCGGAGAGGTAATCCAGGTTGAGAAAGCTGCCCCGTTTTTCCTGGCAGAGCTCCATGACCGGGCCGACGAAGTCTTTGGGCGTCATGATGGTGGCCTCGACAAAGGGCTCCTCAATGTGGTCAATGAGGGTCGGCGCCGGCAGGGCTGTAGGGTTGTCGATCATGATTACGCTGCCGTCAGTGCCCACCACCCGGTAGACCACGCTGGGGGCGGTGGTGATGAGTTCCAGGCCGTACTCCCGCTCCAGGCGTTCCTGGACGATCTCCATGTGCAGCAGGCCTAAAAAGCCGCAGCGAAAGCCGAAGCCCAGGGCTACCGAGGTCTCCTTCTCAAAGGTTAGGGAGGCATCGTTTAGCTGGAGTTTTTCTAGGGCGTCCCGGAGGTCGTCGTAGCGTTCGGATTCCACTGGGAAGAGGCCGCAATAAACCATGGGCATGACCCGGCGGTAGCCAGGCAAGGGTTCCCGGGCCGGGTGATCAACGCTGGTGATGGTGTCGCCCACCCGGGTATCCTTGACGTTCTTAATACTGGCAGCCAGGAAGCCCACTTCCCCGGCCGCCAGGGACGCCACCGGCCGCGGTGCCGGGGTGAAGACACCCACCTCGTTGACCTCGAACTCGGCGCCGGTAGCCATAAAGCGAATCCGGTCCCCCTTACGGACCTCGCCCTGGACCACCCGGAAATAGGGAATGGCGCCCCGGTAACTATCAAAAATGGAATCAAAGATCAAGGCCTGCAGGGGTGCCTCTACGTCGCCCCGGGGCGGCGGTATCCGGCGGATAATGGCCTCCAGGATCGCCTCCGTCCCCTGGCCGGTCTTAGCCGAGGCCAGGATGGCTTCACTGGCGTCCAGGCCGATGACTTCTTCAATCTCCCGCCGCACCCGCTCCGGCTCGGCGCTAGGCAGGTCGATTTTATTGATCACCGGGATGATCTCCAGGTTATGCTCCAGGGCCAGGTAGACATTGGCCAGGGTCTGGGCCTCGATCCCCTGGGCAGCATCGACTACCAGCAGGGCGCCTTCGCAGGCAGCCAGGCTGCGGGAGACCTCGTAGGTGAAGTCGACGTGACCCGGGGTATCAATGAGGTTTAAGATGTATTCCTGCCCGTCCCGGGCCTGATAGCGCAGGCGCACGGCCTGGAGCTTGATGGTAATACCCCGTTCCCGTTCCAGGTCCATGGTATCCAATACCTGATCGACCATCTCCCGCTGGCTCAGGGCGCCGGTGTACTCCAAGAGGCGGTCGGCCAGGGTCGACTTGCCGTGGTCGATATGGGCGATGATGCTGAAATTACGGATATTTTTTTGGGCCACAGGTAATCTTGTTCCTCCCCCGTCAACTGGCATCATTATAACAGAAAGCGGGCCGGGCTAAAAGCCCGGCCCGCCGGCTGGCTCTATCTAGCGTAATTCGGTGGGGACAAAGGCGTCGATTATCCCGATCACCAGGGCTGCCAGCAGGGCGCCCAGAATATTGACGCTTAAGTACGCGGGGATAATAAACTGGGCGACATAGATGACAATGGCGGCAACAATAAAACCGACTATGCCGCGACCGTGGGGCGATATCCTTTTACCGAGGACGGCTTCAACTACCCAGCCCAGAGCAGCAATGACTACGGCTGCAATGAGGGCGCCGGTAAATCCTGCCACCCTGATGCCGGGGAGGATGAAGCCTACCAGCATTAAAACCAGGGCCGAAACGACGAAACGTACTACCGCACCTACCCAATTGGTCATCTTCTTCACCTCCTTCCATTCGGCTATAGCATTGCCCAGCAAGGAGGTGTTTTATACAGTTCCTGGTCGCCCAGTTAATCTTTTTCAGGCCGGAGCCTCTTTAGCCTGGTGATGGTGGTGGCCAGGGCAGCGGCGCCGAAGCCGTTATCGATATTGACAACGCCGATGCCGCTGGCGCAGCTGTTGAGCATGGTCAAAAGGGCGGCCAGGCCGCCGAAACTGGCGCCATAGCCGATACTGGTGGGTACGGCAATGACCGGCCGGTCGACCAGGCCGGCAACAACGCTGGCCAGGGCGCCTTCCATCCCGGCGACGACAATCACCACATCAGCCCGGCGTACCAGGTCCACCCGGCCCAGAAGGCGGTGGATGCCGGCGACCCCGACGTCGTAGACCCGCTCGACCTCGTTGCCCATCACCGTTGCCGTGACGGCCGCCTCTTCGGCTACCGGCAGGTCGGCAGTACCGGCGCTCAAGACGGCCACCCGGCCGCCGGTGGGTTTGATCTCGCCCCTGTCGACGACAATGGTCCGGGCCAGTTCGTTAAAAACAGCTGCCGGCAGGCGGGCAGCCACCTCCTGGTAGGTCTCCCGATCCGTCCGGGTCACCAGCACCGTAGAGCCTGCAGCCGCCAGCTGGCAGGCGATGGCTACGACCTGCTCCCTGGTCTTGCCCTGGCCGAAGATGACCTCCGGGAAGCCCTTCCGCAGGGGGCGGTGGTGGTCTACCTTGGCAAAGCCCAAGTCTTCGTCCCCCAGGTTTTTCAACTGCTCGATGACTGTTTCCAGGCCGGTCTGGCCGTTTTTGTAGGCCAGCAGCAGGTCCTTGAGTTGTTCGGCGTTCATTGATTATTCCTCCGAAAATAGGGTTCTACCAAAAAAGGCTGTAACTTACAGTAACCGCAACGGGCTGGCGGGTACAGGCTCCAGGCTCCGTGGTTCTCGGCGAGCAAACTTAGCGCTCAGCCTTGCTCGGCGGCGGGGGTGGCTCGGCTGTATCTCTTTGAATAAGTGCAGCGGGGATCAGAACTCTTCGCTCCTGAAGCCACGTTACGATCCCCATCCCGTTCACCGTCGCCTCCCTGCGGCTTCGCTGAGTTTGCTGACGCCTCGAACCAAGTCGCCTTCCGCCTGTACCCGCTAGCCCCTGGTACTAATTTCGACTAATGCCTCCTCAGGTCTAAATCGTCCTCTTCAGGAATAAAATGGCTAGCAGCGAGGGGGCGTTAAAGTGCGTATCCAGGTAATCACCCGCTGGCAGGCCCGGGCTCTGGGAGCCTTCCTCAGCCGGATACTCCTGGCCGGATTAATGATTATTGGACTGGCCGCCGGATCCTGGCAGTTGATCCGGGCCGGCCGCCAGGTGCTGGCCGGCTCGTCCGCCTGGTTGCCCACGCCCCTGCTGGAGGGTATGCTGCGGGAGGGGTTACCCTCCCTGGCCCTGCAAGGGGGTGAACCCCTCCAGAAGACCCCCGGGGCGGCTATATCTACCGCCCTGCAGGTCCTAGCCTCACCCCTGGTGGTTTTACCCGGACAGGACGGTGCCCCCAGCCTCCTGACCACGGAAGAGGAGTATGTCCTACCGGAACCGCCGGTGGATGAAAGCCCGCCCCCGCCGCCGGCGGAGATGGAGTCCCCCAGTGCTAAAAACCCCCTGGTAGCTATATACAACACCCACAACGCGGAATCCTACCAGCCCAGTGAAGGGAGCGCCAAATTTCCCGGCAAAAACGGCGGTGTCAGCCAGGTGGCTGCTACCCTGGCCGACACCCTGAGCAAGGAATATGGTATTCCGGTGGTGCGTTCCACCACCATTCATGATTATCCCGATTTTACCCGGTCTTATGCCAATTCCGAGAAAACCCTGAAGCGGATGCTGGCCGCCAATCCCTCCGTCCTGGTAGCCCTGGATATCCACCGGGACGCCGGCATACCAGAGCCCCCGGTCACGGAAATCGATAACCAAAAGGTAGCCCGGGTCTTAATTATCGTCGGTAGTGACGCCCGGCTGGAACACCCCAACTGGCGCCAGAACGAGGCCTTTGCCCGGCAGCTGGCCAAAAAAATGGATGAACTCTACCCCGGCTTGTGCCTAGGGGTACGGGTCCAGGAAGGACGCTACAACCAGCACCTCCTCCCCCGGGCCTTGCTCCTGGAATTTGGCAGCGACAACAATACCCTGGGGGAGGCTGAGCGTTCCGCCCGCCTGGTCGCCCGGGTGGTAGCGGAGGTGATCAAAGATATCCGCAAGGAAAACCCGGCCCGTTAAAACCGAGGGAGCTTGTTGCTTTTACCAGGTTCCCATGTTAAAATAGTCCCGGAGGTGAATGAGGTGCCCAATATTAAATCGGCCATCAAACGGGTGGAATTAACCCGTGTTCGTACCCTGCGCAATAAAGCTATTAAATCCAGTGTCAAGACGGCCATTAAGAAATTCCAGACAGGCCTTAACCAGGGCGAGGGTGATACCGCCGCCAGCCTGCGCCAGGCTCTCAGCGCCATTGATAAAGCCGTCACTAAAGGCGTCTTACATCCCAACACCGCGGCCCGGAAAAAGTCCGGCCTGCAGCGCCAGTTTAACAAGACCAGCGCCTGAACCGTAAGCAATAAATTTTTTGCCAATGTAATTATCCCCCCCTTATCCTGCCATAATAAAAATAGGCCATGCAGAAGGGGGGGATTTTACTTTATGGCAGAAAAACCTGGAACCGGTAAAAGCCCGGCCGAAAAGGCCGCCCGCCGCCGGGAAACCGAACTGGGTACCGAGGGCGCTGCCGGGGCCAATTATGAGTTCGCCACCGATGTGACGGCTCCCGGCACTAAAGTTGGCACCAATGTCAAGACGGGTTACGAAGTCAATCGCGAAAAAGCGACGAAGAAATAAGTCCAGCCAGGGGGGAGCCCTCAGTGCTCCCCCCTGGCTGTTATCGTCCAAATGGCTTGCTCCAGCAGGGGGCCGGGCTCGCCCTGGCCGGTCTTCAGGCCCGTGTCTACTTTTAATAATTCCTCCAAGGCCTGACCGGCGGCCGCCAGGGAAAAGTTCCGGGCCTGGGCCGCCGCCTTCCGGGCTACAAAGGGTTTAACCCCCAGCTGGGCCGCCAGGTTTTTATTACCCCCTGCCAGGTGTACCTGATAGATCAAGCGTAGCTGCCGGGCCAGCATGGCGACAATCCCCAGGGGCGCTTCGCCCCGGGCCAGGAGACGCCGCAATAGGCCGATGGCCCGGGCGGCCTGGCGGTTGCCCAGGCCATCGACCAGCTGGAAGATAGTGTTTTCAGCCTCAACCTCCGGTACCAGGGCCTGTACTACCGCCGGGGTAATGATCCCCGGGCTGCCCGTACAGGTCATGGCCTTGGCCAGCTCGTTACGGGCCTGCCGCAGGTCGCCGCCGGCCCGGGCCAGAAGCCGCGCCGCGGCCGGGGGCAGGGTATACCCTTCCTGCCGCGCCTCCCGTGCCAGCCAGGTTGCCAGTTCTTCTTCCCGCAGGGGTGAAAACTCCACCTCCCGGCCGGCATTAGCAATCTCTTTCATTGCCTTCAGGCGTTTGTCGATACTGCCGGCGACAACGAATACCAGGCAGGTGGACGGTTCCGGTCCTGCCAGATAGGCCAGCAGGCTCGTATCCTTCCAGGTCTCGTCGGCAGGATTTTTAATAACCACCAGGCGGCGTTCAGCCAGGGCCGGCAGGGTAACGGCCAGCATGGCGATGGCCGTCCCCGCCAGCTCCCGTCCGTCTAGTTCCTGGTAGTCGAAAGACTCTGCTTCCGGGGGAATAAGCCTTTCCTTGAGGTATTTTAAAGCCCGCTCCTGCAGGTAACCCTCACTGCCGTAAAAAAGATAAACCGGAGCGATGTGACCTTGCTCCAACTCGCGATCTAGTTCCTGCCAGTCCATAGCCTCCCCCTCCTGTTATGGAATAACCGTCTTTACCCGCCAGTTTTCCCCGTCGCTGCTAATGGTAATGGCCCCCTGCCGGTCAGTACGATAGATAGGTACGCCCTGCTTCTGCCAGTAAGCAATAATTTCCGGCGCCGGGTGGCCGAAATTATTCTTCTCCCCTACCGGGATCACCACCAGTTGCGGCGCCACCCGCCGGAGAAACTCCGGTTCCAGGCCGTAACGGCTGCCGTGGTGGGGGACTTTAAAGACCGTACTCTGCACGTCTACCCCGGATGTCGCCAGGTCGGTCATGGCCTCGGCTTCGATATCGGCGCTCAAAAGCAAGCTGAACCGGCGGTATAGCACCTTCAATACCAGGGAGTTGTTATTGCTGTCGGAGTTGCTACCGCTGATCTCCGGCCCGGGGTGCATGATGCTGATTACCAGGGCCGGGTCCAGGGCCAGGGTGGAGCCGCGGCCCGCCTCCTGCCAGGGGATCCCCCGCGCCCTTAATTCTGCCAGGAAGGGGCGGTACTCATTCGGCAGGGAGCCCCGCAGGGGCGGGACGACGACCAGGGCAACCGGCATCTCCCGCACTACGGTCACCAGACCCCCTATATGGTCGGCATCCGGATGGGTACTGACCACCACATCCAGGCGCCTTACCCCCTGGCGTTGCAGGAAAGGCAGCACTACCCTCTCCCCCACGTCAAAATCACCCTGGTCGAAGGGACGACCGCCGCCATCAACCAGGATCTTGCGGCCGGCAGGGGTGGCCAGGTAGATGGCATCTCCCTGGCCGACGTCGATAAAGGTTACCTGGAGTTCGCCCGGCTGTCCCGGGTGGTAAAAGTAAACCAGCATGGTTGCCAGGGCCAGGACGGCCACCACCGCCAGCTCGCGGCGGTGCCACTGCCACAGGGCCAGCCAACGGGGTTCCCGGCGGCGCAACCAGAATTCCCGAAAAAGGATCATAGCCAGGTAATAACCGCCAATAGCTGCCGGCGTAGGGGTGGCCAGGGGCAGGGTTATACCCGGCAGGCCGGCCAGAAAGGTGAGGAAGGCCAGCAGCAAGTTCATCAAGGGGCCCAGGGCGGCAAAAATGGCTACCGCCGGGGGTATACTCACCAGGGCCAGACAGGAGGCGGCCAGGCCCAGGGTGACAATGGCCTCCACCAGGCCGAAGGTTACCAGGTTGGCCGGCAGGCTTGGGAGGGAAACAAAGTTGAAGTAATAGATTACCAGGGGCAGGGCGGCTAGCTGGGCTGCCAGGGGCACCACCAGGTAACGCCGCCAGGGCGGCAACCGGGCCAGGAGATCATCGATTAAGGGGTAGAAATAAACGAGGCCCCAGGTAACGGCAAAGGAGAGTTGGAATCCACTATCATAAAGGGAACGGGGGCGGACCAGCAGGATGAGCAGGGCTGCCAGAGCCAGGGCGGTATAGAAGTCCCGCCGTTCGCGGCGCCACCAGGCCACCAGCCCTACGCCTGCCATGACGGTCGCCCGGTTCACCGAGGGCGTAAAACCGGTTACAGCGGCGTAAAAGATGAGGCCGGCCAGCCCCAGGGACGTTGCCGTACCTTGTTTAAGCCCCAACAAACCGGCCAGGGCCATAATTATTAGCAGCACCAGGGCGGTATTGGAGCCGCTGACGGCGAAGAAGTGGAAAACCCCCAGGTTTTTAAAAGTGTCGCTGTCCTGCTCCGTCAATTCCTCAACATCACCGAAGAGGAGGGCGGCCATGATGCCCGCCTGGCGGGACGGCAGGGCGGCTGTGATGGCCGTTTTTACCCGTGTTTTAGCCGCCAGGGCCAGGCGCACCAGGGGGTTACCGGGTTCGGTGCCCAGTTTGACGATAGCCTGCGGGTTATCGAGGAGCATTCGGTTGTAAATGTACTGCCGCGCCAGGTAGGCAGCATAATCGAACTCCCCGGGGTTACGGGCCACCGGCGGGGCCGTCAACTGGCCGTGGACACGGAGAAGGTCGCCATAGTGATACCGCGAAAGGAAGGCATCCCGGCCTACAGCCGGACCGTCGTGGAGGGGCCAGGGAAGGGGGTCAACCGCAAGAGGAGGCCCTACGAATGGCCCTTTATTACTGGTCTTCACGGTTGACCGGTCCCCCGCCGGGCGGTAAAGTACCACCTGGACCTTTTCCTTAACCTGCTGGCAATAATCTCCCTGCCCTATCTCCCTAGCCAGCAGGGTGTAAACGACCCGGTTGGGGTAGACCCGGGGTTCCTCGATCACTACCCCGGTGAGGTCCAGAAAGGTATCCCGGTCGCCGGCCAGCCGGCTCTGGTTCATGCTGCTATCCCAGCTGTAAATAAAAACCCCCAGGGCCACAAAACCGGCCAATAAAAAGACCTGCCAGGCCGCCCGCTGCGGCGGGCGCCAGAACAGGTAAGCCAGAGCCCAGAAGACCAAGGCCAGGACCAGAGACCAGATCAATATCCCGGCACCTGCCGCCGCTAACCCCACCGGACCTGTTCCCGTTACCCCTCCCGCCCCGGCAGACACCAGCCGCGCCAGGAGGAGACCGGCCATATAAGCCAAGGTAACCGCAACCAATGGCCTCGCACTCATACGGTAAATTTCGCCAGGATGGCCCAGGATTCCTGCCGGTCGTTCTAAGCAAAAAAGAATTTATTACCGCGCGTCCAGCCGTTGGATGCGCAAAAAAGTTTGCAGCCATTAGTCTGGCGGTAGTTCAGGCTCGCTATGGTACGTCCACCGCGCTGCCTCCATAGATGTCTATCTGGGCGCACCGGCACTACTTCTGGGAGATCTTCTTCACCTTACCGGTTTTTCTGATGGGCCGGATCCTGGCGGGAGGTCTTATCCAATTGCTAAACAAGGCCTTCCGTAGTTCCGGCACGGTTATTTAAATTGCACTTAACCAGTTCAGACGAACATCGCCATACCATCGCCGTACCCACTCCCTTTGATGAACATAATAACCATAAAGTTGTATTAAAGTACCCGCCCTATTTCCAATTATTCTCCCGAGACTTGCTAACAAGGGGATACTTTTTCTGCCATTTATCCTTGAACTCGGTGAACTTTAATTCTGCCTCCTTGATGGCGGTTGCCGCAAACCTCGCAAAACGTAAATTGGCCTCTTGCAGTAAATCAGGTGTAATAGTCAGATAGACTGCTGTAGATGTAGGATGGACATGCCCCATGAAGGTTGATAGGTGAAAAAGTCTGGTTCCCGGGTCAATACCGGCGAGGTACCAACGGAGCAAGGTACTGACAGCAAATGAGTGTCTCAGATCATGCAGGCGGGGAAGAGAAACCCCCTCTGGCACTCGCAATCCAAGCTGGGGAATCAGAGACTAAAATGTCATACCAATCGTGTGGCGATTTATGGGACGGACCCCGAAAAAGGTAAACAAGAAATCCTCCGGTAGAGGTGGTCCGTGTTTTTTAAACTGCATTTCCAGATACTCCTGAAGAAGCTCTTTCATTCGGGGACCAAAGGGAACGAGGCGGCTCTTGTAAAACTTGGTTTGCCGAATAATCAATAGTGATCGCTCGATGTCCAGATCACCAAAACAAAGCCGAGAAACCTCTCCAACCGTGAGGCCAAGACCGTACAGCAGGGCAAATATGGTTCGATAGGTAATGCCCCGGAGAGGTGTGTTTTGTCTATGATAGCCTAATAGTATGCCACCGTAGTCATTGAAAAGTACCCCATCTCAAGATAAACTCACTAAAGTGGGTCACTACGGAAGTGAGGTAAATAGGGGTTATGATTAACTTGTTTCAGAAACAGGAACTCATTTTAAAATACTACCAGGAAGGAGAATCCCAACGAAGAATTTCCAGACAGACAGGTATCTC